>DATDFB010000094.1:0-17781 GCA_036522835.1 Thermoanaerobaculia bacterium
CCCCCGCCCGCGTGAACTCCGAGAAGTCGAAGTTGAAGCCGCCGAACGGCCCGCCGCCGCGCCCCCCGCCCGCGCCGCCGGGGAAGTGAAAGGCCTCGCGGCCGAGGCGGTCGTACTGCTCGCGCTTCTCCTTCTCGCCGAGGACCGAGTAGGCCTCGGAGATCTGCTTGAACCTCGCCTCGGCGTCCTTGTTCCCTTTGTTCTTGTCGGGGTGATACTTCTTCGCCAGCGCGCGGTAGGCCTTTTTGATCTCGTCGTCCGTGGCCGTTTTCTTGACGCCGAGAATGTCGTAGTAGTCCTTTTCCGCCATGGTGGAGCCCGAAGTATAGGGGACAGGGCACAGGCGACGGGGCACAGGTGGTGTCCTCGCGACGGCCACCACCTGTGCCCTGTTCCCTGTCTCCTGTCCCCTCCGCTCTGGCGGCCGAATTGCTAAGATTCGCCGCGTCGCATGTACGGTTCCTTGGCACGGCGCAACGTCCTGACCATGATCCTCGCCGGCGGGATGGGGGAGCGGTTGTATCCGCTCACGCGCGACCGCGCCAAGCCGGCGGTGCCGTTCGCGGGGCGCTACCGCATCGTCGACTTCGTCATCAACAACTTCCTCAACTCCGGCTTCTTCAAGATCAAGGTGCTGACGCAGTTCAAGTCGAACTCCCTCATCGAGCACATCACGCGCACCTGGCGGCTGGTCCCGGAGATCGGGCAGTACGTCGACGTCGTGCCGGCGCAGATGCGCAAAGGGCCGTTCTGGTTCCGCGGCACCGCCGACGCCGTCTTCCAGAACCTCGAGCTGATCTTCGACGAACAGCCCGAGTACGTCTGCGTCTTCGGCGGCGATCACATCTACAAGATGGACGTGAGCCAGATGCTGCAGGAGCACATCGCCACGAACGCCGATCTGACCATCGCCACCATCCCGGTTCCGATCAGCGAGTCGATCCACTTCGGCGTCGTGGAGATCGATCCCGACTACCGCGTCACCGGCTTCGTGGAGAAGCCGAAGCCGGAGAACGCCAAGCCGATCCCCGACCGGCCGGACATGATCCTGGCCTCGATGGGCAACTACATCTTCAAGGCCAGCGTGATGATCGACGTGCTGCAGCGCAACGCCCTGCGCGACTCGGCGCACGACTTCGGCAAAGAGGTCATCCCCGACATGTACCGGCGGATGAAGGTCTACGCCTACGACTTCGCCAAGAACTACATCCCCGGCGAGGCGGAGAACAACCGCGGCTACTGGCGCGACGTCGGCACGATCGACGCGTATTTCGCCGCCTGCCTCGACCTCGTCTCGGTCTCGCCGGCGTTCAACCTCTACAACCCGCAGTGGCCGATCATCTCCGCGCCGCTGCACCTCCCGCCGGCGAAGTTCGTCTTCGCCGACGCGCAGACGCAGCGCATCGGCATCGCCACCGACTCGATGGTGTCGGAGGGGGTGATCATCTCCGGCGGCACGATCAACCGCAGCGTGCTCCATCCGCGCGTGCGCATCCATTCGTACACGGAGGTCGACGAGTCGATTCTGATGGACGGCGTCGACGTCGGGCGGCATTCCAGGATCCGCCGGGCCATCATCGACAAGGGCGTGAAGATCCCGCCGCACACGTCGATTGGCCACGACCTCGAGCTCGACCGGCAGCGCTTCACGGTGACGGAGTCGGGCATCGTGGTCGTGCCGAAGGGCGCCGAGATCGAAGAAGGCGTCCCCGCGAGGGTCGAATGACGCGCAACGACGGCCGCGCCCCGAACGAGATGCGCCGCGTGACGATCACGCCGAACTTCTCCAAGCACGCCGAGGGCTCGGCGCTGATCGAAGTGGGCGACACGCGCGTCATCTGCACGGCCTCCGTGCAGGAGAAGGTGCCGCCGTTTTTGTATCGCAGCGGCAAGGGGTGGATCACCGCGGAGTACGGCATGCTGCCGCGCGCCACGAGCGAGCGCACCGAGCGCGAGGCGGCCAAGGGGAAGCAGGGCGGGCGGACGATGGAGATCCAGCGCCTCATCGGCCGCTCGCTGCGCGCCGGCGTGAACGCGGAGCTGATGGGGGAGCGGACGATCTGGATCGACTGCGACGTCATCCAGGCCGACGGCGGCACGCGCACGGCGTCGATCACCGGCTCGTTCGTGGCGCTGACGCTGGCGCTGGGACGGCTGTACATCGACGGCAACATGGCCAGTTGGCCGGTGAACGCATTCGTAGGAGCGATCTCGGTCGGCATGATCGGCGGCAACGCCTGCCTCGACCTCAATTACGAAGAGGACTCCAAGGCCGGCGTCGACATGAACGTGGTGGCCACGGACAAGGGCCGCTTCGTCGAGCTGCAGGGGACGGCCGAGGGGGCGACGTTCAGCGAGGAGGAGATGAACGCCATGCTGAGCCTGGCCAAGAGCGGCATCGCGCAGCTCGTGGAGAAGCAGCGAGAGGCGCTGGCGACGACGCTCAGCCGCGTCGACACGCTGGCGCGCGAGCGGCTGAATCGGAAGTTCCGCTAGTTTAGCTAGATCCCTCTCCCCGCAAGCGGGGAGAGGGTGGCGCGCAGCGCCGGGTGAGGGGCTTGAGTTGGGAAGCGTGCGCCCCTCATCCGGCCTCGCTTCGCTCGGCCACCTTCTCCCCGCGAGCGGGGCGAAGGCTCTTGATCGCCAATCCAACCAGCACCGCGATCGTCGCCAGCGCCGCCGCCGCCCCCCCGTAGAACGTCGCCGGCGCGTACCAGACGCGGATCTCCGTCTCGCCCGGCGGAACCGTCCATCCGAGGAATGGACCGTTGACCGGCTGCGGCTCGATGGCGCGGCCGTTTCCTGACACGTGCCAGCCGGGCCACCACGGAATGCTGCTGACGATGAGCGTCCAGCGCGGCGCCGACACATGCACGCGGAAGTCCGTCGGCTTCGCGGAGGTGATCCGCACCGACGCCTGCGGCGCGGTCGCCGGCCGCGGCGCGAGGAGGTCCTGGCGCATGCGGTCGTCGACCACCGGGAGGATCTTCACGATCGCGGTATGCGCCCAGTCGCTGTGGCGCGCCAGCTTGTCGACGAACTTGTCGCCCTTGAACTCGAGCACGACGTTCTGCGCCGCCCAGAAGCGCGGCAGCGCGTCGCGGTTCTCGTAGATGCGGCCGTCCTTCCCTTGGTAAACGAGCGCGTAGCGTCCCGTGTCGCGCATCTCGTAGCGCGGATCGGTGACGAGGTAGCGCGCGTTGGTGAGGTCGAGCACGCGCGTGTCGGGGTCGTCCCACTTCATGAAGTAGTCGTTGGTGTCGAGGCCGAAGGTCGTGCGGAGGAAGCCGACGTAGCGCCCGTTGGCCATCGGGTCGTGCACGCGCACGTCCTCGACGCCGTAGAGCGCGTGGGCGTTGGGGAAGAACGCGGGCCCGAGGCCGGCCACGCGGAACGGCGCGCGGCCCCAGCCGCGCTGCAGCTCCTCGAGCTTCGCCGTGAGCGGCGTCGACGGATACATCAGCTCCTTCGGCAGCGTCGGGTTCCACCCTTCGCACGCAGCCCACAGCTCCGCGATCACCGCGACGGCGACGAGCATCATGGCCGCGCCGCGCCAGCGCGTGGCCAGGAGCGTCGACACGAGCAGCACGATCATGCTCGGCAGGATCGCCATCATCGCCGCGCTCTTTTCCCACGCGCCGGGGAACGGCATCTTGGTCATGCACCACAGCAGCATCAGCGCGGCGGCGAGGCCGCCGGCGAGGAGGAAGACCGCGCGGTCGCGCAGCACGGCGTCGAGCGCGGCCGCGGTCATGACCGCGAGCATCCAGCAGAGCATGAGCCGCAGGCGCGCGTTCGCGGCGAGCTTGAAGACCAGATGGAACGCGTCGCTGACGCCGGGCCACGCCAGGATGATGCCGAGGACGATGAGCGTGCCGGCGACGAAGAAGAGCTCGCGGTCGCGGAAGCGGCGGCGGACGATGGCGCGCAGGACGATGGCGAACCACGCGGCCACGCCGAGGATGCCGGCGAAGCCGGTGATCGACTCGGCGACGGCCGGTCCCCACGGCCGCTCATGCGGCACGTGCCCGAAGAATTGCGGCTGAAAGAGGATGACCTCGGACGGCAGATCGGAGTAGTAGCCGATCTCGTTCGGACGGACCTGCAGCTCCTGGTACCGCTTCGACTTGGTGATGGCCTCGGCGAACGGCGCGATGAAGGGCGCCGCAATGATCGCCGCTACAGCGATGGCTGCAATGACCGCAATGCCGCGAGTGGCGCCCCTCACCCGGCCTTCGGCCACCCTCTCCCCGCTCGCGGGGAGAGGGACCGCGAAGCGGGGGTGAGGGGCGCCATCCAGCAGAAGCACGAACACGACATACAGCGCCACGAAAAACGCCGTGTGCGACACCGTCTCCGGATGCCCGCCGTAGAGCATCACCACCCACACGCCCGTCGCGGCGAGAAAGCGCGGCCAGGTGAACGTTTCGAGCAACAGGTCGGTCGTCAGGAACGCCGCCGGGATCCACACCGCCACCGTCACGAGCGGGAAGTGCAGCCACGTCTGCACGAACGTGCACCAGCCGAAGGCGACGGCGCCGATGGCGCTCGGCAGCTCCCCCCACCCGCGCCGCCGGCAATAGAGAAAGGTGAAGGTGAGGGCGATGAGGATCTTCCAGGCCGCCTCGGCGGTCATGGCGTAACCGAGCGGCAGCGGCAGCGCCAGGATGCGGATCAACGAGAACGCGGAGCTCTGTGCGTTCGCCAGCAGCGGATAGCCGCAGCCGCTCTGCGAGTTCCACAGCGGCAGGGTCAGCGACTTCCACGCCTCGCGGGCCTGGTGCGCCCACGGCACGATCTGCATCACGATGTCGTTCATCTCGAAGTTGGCGATGCGCCGCTTCGGCAGCCAGCCGGACCACGGCGGAAGAATGCCGACGATGTCGACGGGCAAGTTGACCCACGGCCCGGTCATCGGCCGCCACAGGAAGATGAGGACGAGCAGGTAGAAGAAGGCGGCGATGCGCCAGCGCAGCTCCACGCCGGCGCGGCGGGCCAGCCAGACTGCGATGGCGTAGACCGCGGCGACGTAGAGGAAGGTCGGGTTCACATCAGCGCGCCATCAGAATGATGGTGCGGTCGACCGTCTGCGACGTGGAGACGTCGAAGTACGGACGCTGCACGGTCACGCGAGGGCGGTTCGGCTTGGCGGCGATCTCCGCCGCCTTGTACTTGCCGGCCGCTTTCGACGTGTCGACCTTCAGGCCCATCTTCTGCGCGATCGGCACGACCGCCTGCACGTCCGTGGCGAGGTCGCCGGTGCGGAAGAACGCCGGCGGCTTCGCGGCGTTGAGGTTGTTCGTGGCGTCGGGCGCCACGGTGGCGTAGCCGTACGATTTCGCGTAGAACTCCGCGACCTGCTCGACGGGCGCGTCGGTGTCGTACACCGCCGTCGGCGGCGGCTCCTCGGCCGGAGTGATGATCTTGTGCGCCTGCTTCATCAGGTCGGTGACCTGCGGCAGATAGCGCGAGCCCGGATAGACGACGAACGAGAACGACTCTTCCTCTTTCGCCTTTTCGCCCTTGCAGGCCGCGAGCGCGAGGACGAGAGCCAGCGCTACGAGCCAGCGGTTGCGTGTGGACATGGGAGTGAAGCCCTCCAAAGAAATTCGGCGCGGGAACATATCACTAATGCCCGCGGTCGAGCCCAAGATACGTAGGAATGGACATTCCCGTCACATCGTGGAAGCGCTGGCCGTACGACTTGATCGCGCCCGAGCCTTCGTCGAGATAGATGCGCTCCACGCGGAAGAGCGGGAAGAACATCGTGGTCACGTCGAGGCTGACTTCCTCGCGGTGGGCGATCTCGCGGATCCAGTCCTCGTAGGAGTCGAGGTTGATGCCGCGCAGCGTCACGCCCGCCTGCGACAGCGCGGTGAGGATGCCGAAGAACTTCTCCTTCGGATTGATCAGATTCACGATCACGAGCGACTGCGGCTCGAAGCCCTCAATCATGGGTCTCGCTCAGTTCAATGAGCACGCCATTGCCGGCCGCGGGGTGCAGAAAGGCGACGCGGCAGCCGTGCGCGCCCGGCACCGGAGCGTCGTTGATGAGGCGGTAGCCGCGCTCTTTGAGCCGCGCGAGGTGCTCCTCGATGTTCTCAACGCGCAGGCAGATGTGGTGGATGCCCTCGCCGCGCTTCTCGATGTATTTGGCAATGGTCGAGTCGGCGCTCGTCGGCTCGAGGAGCTCGAGATTGGAATCGCCGACGGAGAGGAACGCGGTGCGGACCTTCTGCGTCTCCACGGTCTCGAAGTGCTCGATACGCAAGCCGAGGTCTTCATAAATTTGCTTCGCCGCGTCGATGGACTTCACTGCGATTCCGATGTGGTCTAGCTTCGTCACGATTCAGTCCTGGGTCCTGGGTCCTGAGTCCTGGGTGCAACTCAGCACTCAGGACTCAGGACTCAGGACTTCGTTTCATACTCCCCGCGCGTCCGCCCCCCAGATGTGCTTATGCAGTTGCGTTTGCAGCCGCGCCGGGACGCGGTCGGCGAGCATCCATTCGGCGAGCGGCTTCATCTCCATCTCCCCCCAGACCGGCGAGAAGAGCACCGTCCAGCGGCCGAGGTTGCGCTCTTCGACGACGCGGCGGGCCCAATCGTAGTCGTTGCGGTCGGCGATCACGAACTTGATCTCGTCGTGCGGGCGGAGGATGTCGAGGTTCTCCCAGCGGTTCTTCTCCGCCTCGCCGGAGCCGGGGCACTTGAGGTCGAGGATGATCTTCGCGCGCGGGTCGACGGCGCTGACGTCGATCGATCCCGACGTTTCGATCAGCACTTCGTAGCCGTCGTCGCAGAGGCGCTTGATCAGCTCGAACGACTCCGCCTGCGCGAGCGGCTCGCCCCCTGTCACCTCGACCAGGTTGCAGCCGTAGCCGCGCACGCGGCCGAGGATCTCGTCGATCGGCATCCGCTCGCCGCCGGTGAACGTGTACTCGGAGTCGCACCAGCGGCAGCGGAGGTTGCAGCCGGTGAGGCGGACGAAGACGCACGGCCGCCCCGCGTGCGACGACTCGCCTTGAATCGAATGGAAGATCTCAGTGACGCGCATACACCGTCGGATCGGGAACGCCCGCTTCCTCGAATCCCTTCCGCCGCAGCAGGCAGGAGTCGCAGTGCCCGCACGCCCGCCCCGCTTTGTCCGGGTCATAGCACGAGTGCGTGAGGGCGTAGTCGACGCCGAGCTCCGTCCCCTTGCGGATGATCTCCACCTTCGTCATCTCGACGAGCGGCGCGACGATGCGCGGCTCGGCGCGCTCGACGCCGCTGCGCGTGCCGGTCTCGATGACGCGCTGGAACGCGGCGAGAAAGTCGGGCCGGCAGTCCGGATAGCCGCTGAAGTCGATCGCGTTCACGCCGAGCCAGATCTCCGAGGCGTCGCGGACCTCCGCGTAGCCGAGCGCGAGCGCGAGAAAGATCGTGTTCCGCGCCGGCACGTAGGTGACCGGGATCCCCGGCGCGCCGACCGCGTCTTTTGGAACGTCGATATCCGAGGTGAGCGCGCTGCCGCCGAAGAGGCGAAGGTCGAGCGGGAAGACGAGATGCTCCTCGACGCCCTGCGCCTCCGCCACCCGCCGCGCCGCCGCAAGCTCGACCTCGTGCCGCTGGCCGTAGATGAAGGAGATGGCGTGGCATTCGCGGCCGGCGTGCCTGGCCATGGCCAGGACGGTGGCGGAATCGAGGCCGCCGGAGAGCAAAATGACCGCGCGCATCGCGCGAAATACTACAATCGCGCCCCCTATGGCCGACCTCAACGTCTACGAGCTCCTCAACCGCAAGCGCCGCGGCGCGCCGCTCGACGCGCGCGAGATCGAAGCGTTCGTCGAGCGCTACACGCGCGGGGAGATCCCGGACTACCAGATGTCGGCGCTCTTGATGGCCGTGGCCATCAACGGAATGACGGCCGAGGAGATGGCCACGCTGACGCAGGCGATGCTCCGCTCCGGCGAGCAGTGGCACCTGCGCGACCGCTACGACTTCATCGCCGACAAGCACTCCACCGGCGGCGTGGGCGACAAGGTCTCGCTCGTGCTGACGCCGTGGGTGGCCTCCTGCGGCATCAAGATCGGCATGCTCTCCGGCCGCGGCCTCGGCCACACCGGCGGGACGCTCGACAAGCTCGAAGCGATCCCCGGCTTCAACGCGCGGCTCTCTCGCGCCGACTTCGAGCGCTGCATCGACGAAGCCGCCGCGGTGATCTCGACCTCAACCGAGGGCATCGCGCCGGCGGACAAGAAGATCTACGCGCTGCGCGACGTCACCGGCACCGTCGAATCGCTGCCGCTGATCACGGCGTCGATCATGTCGAAGAAGCTGGCCATGGGGGCGTCGGCGCTGATCCTCGACGTCAAGACGGGCAGCGGCGCGTTCATGCGCCACTACCAGGACTCGAAGGCGCTGGCGCAGAGCCTCATCGACGCCGCCGCGGGCTCCGGCACGCGCGTCGAGGCGCTGATCACCGACATGGACCGGCCGTTGGGTGTGGCCGCCGGCAACGCCAACGAGATCGTCGAGACGATTGAATGCCTCAAGGGCCACGGCCCGGCGGATCTCGAAGAGGTGACGCGCGCGCAGGCGGTGCGCATCCTGGTGATGTCGGGCCGCTACGACGATGCCAGCGCCGGCGCCGCGCTCGACGACGCGCTCCGCTCCGGCCGCGCGCTCGACCAGGCGCGCCAGTGGATCGCCGCGCAGGGCGGCAACCCCGAGATCGTCGACGATTACGCGCTCTTGCCGCAGCCGCAGCAGACGATCGAGATTGATGCGCCGCGCAGCGGCTTCATCACCCACATCGACACCTATCACGCCGGCATGTTCACGGTGGACCTCGGCGCTGGCCGCAAGAAGGCCGACGACGTGATCGACTACGCCGCCGGCGTGATGTTCGACCGGCGCACCGGCGACGAGGTGCGGGCGGGGGAGCCGATGGCGCGCATCCAGCTCGGCCATCGCCCGCACGACGCCGAGGAGCTGCGCAAGCGTTTTCTTGGATTTGTCGAGATCGGCGACGCACCGCCGCCGCCGCGTCCGCTCGTGCACGAGCATCTCACTTAGCAACTGGACGAGCTCGTCGTCACCCTCGCTCCTCCAAGGCCTGCAGCACCCGCAGCACCGCGCGCGTGACGTGCGCGCCGAGGGCGAAGAGGCCGAGGATGACGATCGAGTACGTGGCCACGGTGCTGATCAGCAGCAGCACGTGCAGGCGGTTGTGCATGTCGGCGAGCAGCAGAAAGCCCCCCAGAAAGGCGAGCTCGATGCACGCTCCGGCGATGAAGGCGAGGCGGAAGTTGCGCTGGGCGCGGTCGACGCGCGCCAGAACGCCGGCACGAATTCCATTCAACGGGTCCATAGCATTCCTCCAATCAAGCAGGCGATCACGATTGCTTCGACGATGGCGTAGCCGATGACGAATCGGCGAAAGAAACGGCGGTCACTGTCGTCCATGCATCTCCCTCAGTTGTTTGAGTCCGTAGCTGAGCCGCGACTTGACGGTGCCGAGCGGCACCTCGAGCACGTCGGCGATCTCGTCGAGCGGTAAGTCTTCGTAGTAGTGGAGGACGACGACGGCCTGGCTTGCGGGCGAGAGGCGCGACACGAGATCGCCGAGCTCGCGCACTTCATCGTGCGACATCGCCGGCGCGGGAAGCTCCTCGTCGAGCTCCTCGGACGGCGGCATGGCGCGGCTGCGCCCGAGAGCGCGAAAGGCCTCGCGGCTGGCGATGCGGAAGGCCCAGGTGCGGAAGTAGCGCGCCTCGCGCAGCCACGCGAGCTTGCGCGCGATGCGCAGCAGCGTTTCCTGCAGCACGTCTTCGGGCGCGACGCCGCTCTGCTGCACGAGGCGCGCGATGTAGCCGAAGAGCGGCCGCTGGATCGACTGCAGCACCGCGTCGAGCGCGGCGCGGTCGCCCTGCTGCGCGCGAAGGACCAGGAGTGTGCCGGCGGGAGTCATCGCTCGCGGGGAGTGACCCGCGCGCGCGCCATCAGGTTCGAATAGAAGTCGCAGTGGCTGCGAATGACGCACGCGTCGCAGAGCGGCGCGCTCCGCTTGCAGACCTCCTGGCCGTGGCGTCGCAGCAGAAGATGCGCCTCGACCGCGTTCGGCAGCTCGCCGGCGGCGGCGACGGCGGATTTGTACGACGCCGCGTAACTGCTCGACTCCGTGCCGTAGCCGAGGCGGAGGAGGACGCGGAGGGCGTTCGAGTCGGGGGCGAGCGTGCGCTGCTTGCCGGCGAAGAGGAGGATCTTGTCGGCCAGCGGCTCGCCAACGCCGGGATATTTGCGGAGGACTTTCTTGTCGAGCGGCGCGCCGAATTGGGCGAAGAGCCGCGCGCACTCGACGATCTTCTCGGCGCGCATGAGCGGCTTCATGCCGCCGCCTTCGATGACGCTCGCGATTCTCTCGACCGGCGTGTCGAGGATGCGGGCGAAGCCGATCTCGTCGCGCAGCCGTTTGAAGGTGGCGAAGCGCTTGGCGTCGTCGACGAGGTAGGCGACGTTCTCGAGGAGGATGATCTCGTACGGATCGGTGACGGCGGCGCGCGGCGCGCCGTAGACGTCGCGCAGGCGGTCGACTACTTCCCGCTCCATGCCGGCTTCCGCTTCTCCACGAACGCGCTCAAGCCCTCGTTCGCGTCGTTCGTCTTCATCAGTTCCTCGAGGTAGAGGCGCTCGACGGCGGCGAGGCGCTCGTCGAAGTCGGCGCTCTGCGCGAGGCGGAACGCCTTCTTGGCGAGGCGCAGCGACGACGCGCTCTGCCTCCACAGCCGCTGCAGCCACTCGTTCGCGCGCGGCTCGAATTCGGCGGCGGGGAAGACGGCGTTGACGAGGCCCAAGGTTGCCGCGGTTGCCGCGTCGATCGTGTCGCCGGTCAGAAGCAGCTCCAGGCCGCGGCGCGGCGGAGCGATGCGCGAGAGCTGATACGCCGCGACCGGCGGGAAGACGCCGAGGTTGATCTCGGGCTGGCCGAACTTGGCGTGGTCTTGAGCGAGAACGAAGTCGCAGGCCATGGCCAGCTCGCAGCCGCCGCCGAGCGCGGCGCCGCGCACGAGCGCGACGGTGACGAGGTCGAGCTTTGCCAGCATGCGGAAGCAGCCGTGGAAGCGCTCGAGCATCGTCACGACGCGGTCGCCCAAGTGATCGTGCACGGAGGCGCCGGCGGAGAAGGCCTTGTCGCCGGCGGCGTCGAGGATGAGGGCGTGGCGGTCGGCCTTCACGTTCGCGATGGCGTCGCGGAGCGACTCGAGCATCTCGATGTCGAGGATGTTGAGCGGGGGGGCGTCGAGGGTGATGCGGTAGGCGTGTTCGTCGTGGGTGACCGAAATTTTCGGCATGTTGCGAATGATAGCGGGCGCACGCCGTGCGCCCCTACCGAGGGGGGCGACATTCGGCGGTAGGGGCGCACGGCGTGCGCCCGATCATCGCGTGGGGCGTTTTCGCGGCAGCGGCGGCATGGCCGCCGCACTCCAGATCTCCAGCGAATGATCGGTCAGCAGATAGAACATCGGCCCGAGCTGCGCGAGCGAGCGCACCGTCGAGGGCGACGGGAACTGCGCCGCGTTCGCCGTGAACGCCGGAAGCGCGTAGAGCGCGGCGTCGGCGCTGCGGCCGCTGACGACGCCGCAGCCGTTCGCCGTGCGCACGCGTTGGTCGACGAAGGTGACGCCGGCGGCGCTCGCGTAGGAGCCGAGCGGCTCGGCGAGCTTCGTCAGCGCGCCGTTGTAGGCGTAGAGCTTCTCGCCGAGGACGTAGACGGTGCCGTTGTTGGCGCTGATGGAGACGGGCGACGGCGACCCCTCGGTTGCGCGCGACGCCGTCATCGCCGGATGCGCGGCGTCGGTGACGTCGTAGGCGCGAATCTCCGCCGGCGCATCGACGATGGCGTAGGCGCGGTTGCCGTCGACCGCTACGTCGACCACGCCGCCGGGCAGCGTCGCGGTCTGCGACAGCGCGGCGTCGTAGATCAGCGTCGACTTCGTGCAACTGCCGCTCGTGCAGCCCTTCGAGATCGACACCCACACCGCGTTGCCGACGGCGAAGATGGCCAGCGGCACGCTGTCGGGAGCGTCGTTGATCGCCGTCTGCGAGAGCGGCACGGCGTCGGGCGAGTAGCGCGCCACCGTGCGGTTGCTGAAGAGCGCGTAGAGCGCGCTCGGGCTCAGCGCCACGTCGACCATGCCGGGGGTGCGCACCGCGCCGGTGTGCTGCAGCGCCGGCGTCCAGACGTCGACTGCGCGGCCGTCGAAGAGCGCGAAGCGGTCGCCGGCGGCGAGGACTTTCTTGTAGAACGCGTTTGCGTTCGTCGAGGGAATCGAGGCGGGCAGCTTCGCGGCCGCGGAGAGCGCGACGGTGGTGATGCCGCTGTCGGTGGCGACGTCGACGACGTTCGGTCCCGTGCCGGCGAGCCAGCTCATCGCAGCCGCGGAACTGGGGAGCGCGTACTGCTTCGTCAGCTTCTGCGCGGTGAAGACGGAGAGCGAGGAATCGGTGAGGACGAGCAGCGTCGAGCCGCTGAGCGCGAGCGCGCGGGCGATGCCGACCGTCGACTGCGGCACGATCGTGACGGAGGCCGCCGGGAAGTGGATCAGGTTCACGCCGGCGAAGGTGTAGATCGCCACCGTGGTGTCGTCGAGCACGGCCGGTGCGGTGGCGACGCCGGTGACGCTCGTGATCGGCGCGTTGGCGAAGTCGGCGTTCGCGGCGAAGAGGATGAAGGTGACGCCGTCGTCGGGACGCGGCTCGACCACGGCGAGGTTGTTGCCGGAGCGCGCGATCGACGCCGGCTTCACGCCCAGCGCGATCTTCTGCGGCGGCGGATTCACCTGGCTCATGTCGGCGGTCCAGAGCGTGCCGTCGGCCAGGACGGCATAGGCGACCAAGCCGCGCAGCACGGCGCTCACGACGTTCGCGCCGAACGTGGCGGTGGTGATCGACTGCGGCGTGGTGGAGACGAGCGTCCAGAGGGTGAGGGTCTTCTCCGAGCCGGTGAGAAGGAAGTTGTTGCCGCCGTCGAAGACGACGTCGTTGTGGTTGTCCCACGAGCGCGCCTGCGTGAGCGCGCCGGTGGTGCTCTGCACGAATTCCGTGACGCCGCCGCCGCTGCGCGGGACGTAGACGCGATCGCCGAGGGAGAGGATCGAGGCGATGCCGCCGGTGGCATAGCCGCGCAGCGGGAACGGCGCGGCGAAGCCGCTCGTGTCGTACGTGAGCAGTCCGGCGTCGCCGGCGGCGACGTAGAAGCGGTTCGGCGCGCTCGCCATCGCCAGAACGCGATTGACCGTGCCGAGCGACGGCACGACGGCGTCGCTCCAGAGCTGGATCGGCGTGGCCGGCGTGGTGAAGTCGAGGGCGCTCAAGTTGCGGTCGGAGGCGCCGGCGAAGAAGACGTCGCCGCCGGCCGGCGCGAGCGAGGCGATGCCGAACGGCGCCGCCGCAAGCCGGGTCATGTCCGCGCCGCTGCCGCCGAAGACTTCGCTCTGCCGACCGTCGCTCGTGTAGAGCTTTCCGTTGTTCGCTTTGACGCTCGTCACGCGCGGCAGCGACAAGAAGGTGCCGCGCGGCTGCGGCAGCGACGGGATATCGATGCTGATGACCTCGACCGAGGAGTCGTTGTCGGCGGCGTAGAGCGTCGTGCCGAGGAGAGCGAGGCTGGTGACGTTGGGGCTCGACGTCGGCAGGGCGCGGCGCGACCAGTCGAAGAGGTCGAACTGCACGAGGCCGTTGGCCGTCGCGGCGTAGACGGCGTTGGCGGTGACGGCGAGGTCGTTGACCTGCGCGCCGGCGTCGGCGGTGCGCAGGAGCTTCAGCGCGCGGCCGTTCTTCTGCACGACGGCGACGGCGTTGCCGGTCCCCACGTACGCGACGCCGCCCGCCACGCGCACGACGCGCGTGGTGCCGGGGAGGGCGAGCGACGTGACGAAGGACGGCGGATCGTCGCGGCGGTCGTAGAGCGCGACGCCGTAGCCGGTCGCGGCCCAGAGATCGTTGCCGTCAACGGCGAGGTCGTTGAAGGTGGAGCGGAGCTGCGCGGAGAAGATGGGGGCGATGGTGCATTGGGGGACGGCGGTCGGGACGACGAGGAAGGGAATCACGACCGCCAGCACACGCACGCGCATCGCACGAAGTCTACATGGAGTCCTGAGTCCTGGGTCCTGGGTCCTGAGTTGCTCAGAACCCAGGACTCAGGACCCAGGACTCAGGACTCAGGACTCAGGACTCTATTTCGGAACCGCCCAAACATCCAGCCTCACCGGCACCATATCCTCCACGGTCACGAGGATATTGTGCGGCACGCTGATGCCGAAGTCCGGCATGTGCACCTTGAAGTTGCTGATGGCGTGGATGCGGCCGTCGGCGACGAGCGTGACCTGGACGGGAATCGTCAGCCGCTTCGTGACGCCGTGGAGAGTGAAGTCGCCGGTGACGTTGATGCCTGCCGGCTGATTGACGGCGATCGACTCCGGGCCGGTCACGCTCGCCGACTTGAACGTCGCGGCCGGGAACTTCGCCGTGTGGAGGTAGAGCTCCTTCATCTCTTTGTTGCGAAGCGAATTGCCGGTGTCGAGGGAGCTCAGGTCGACGGTGATGTTCACGCTCGACGCGGCGGGTTTGGCGGCATCGGCGACGATCGTCCCCGTCACCTTGTTCGTTTTTCCGTCGAAGCTGTCGTACGTATCCTCGGCGTGGAACTCCGCGGTGCTGTTCTTCACCTCGTACGTCTTCGACTGTGCGAAGAGCGCGGGCGCGACGGCCAGCGCTCCGAGGACCATGAGTTGTCTCATGGCCGCGCGAACAGGGTGCGCGGAGCCTCGATTCCGGCGAGGCGTAACGCTTTGCGAACGTACGAGGGGTGCGGGAAGTCGGAGGCGGGATCGATCCAGGCGAAGCCGGCGGTCCGCTTCGCCGTCGCGGAGAAGACTTCGAACTCGATGCGGCGGTTCGTGACGGTGTGGCGGAACTTGCCGAGGCGCTCTTTCGGATGGACGGCGAGGGGGGCGGCGGCGAGGAGCGACGTGTCGCCGTGCGGGAGGTGGAACATCGCGTTCATCAGCGGGCCCGACTCGCGGCGCATGAGCACGCGGCCGCGGCGGTCGGTGACGAGGTAGAGGGCGATGCGGAGATTGCGCGTTTGGGGCTTCCGCTTCTTCGACGGCAGCTCGTCGATGCGATTCGTAGCAAAGGCGGCGCAGTCGTCGCGCAGCGGGCAGGCGTGGCAGAGCGGCTTGGCTGGCTTGCAAACGAGCGCGCCAAGCTCCATCAGGCCTTGATTGAGATCGCGCGGCGACTTCGCTGCGTGCACGAGCGCCGTCGCGCGCTCCCACGGCTGCGACTCGTCGGCGAAGAGGCGCGCCAGGACGCGGGCGACGTTGCCGTCGACGATCGGCGCACGCTCGTCGAACGCGATCGAGGCGATGGCGCCGGCGGTGTAGCGGCCGATGCCGGGGATCTCGACGAGCGCCTCGACGTCGCACGGGATCGCGCCGCCGAACCGCGCGCAGACCGCACGCGCGCCGTCGCGGAGCATGCGCGCGCGGCGGTAGTAGCCGAGGCCGGACCAGGCGGCGGTGACGTCGTCGTCGGAGGCTTCGGCGAGCGCTTGCAGCGTCGGAAAGCGCTCCAGGAAGCGCTCGAAGTACTCGAGCACGACCTCCATCCGCGTCTGCTGGGCCATCACCTCCGACACCCAGACCTGGTACGGGTCGTACATTTTGCGCCAGGGCAGACGGCGCTGGTTCCGGGCGAACCACCGCTCGGTTTTGCGGGCGAGGGGCGAGGCTGGCAACGTGCTTGTATTGTATAGTTTCGGGTCCACGACCATGACCACGATCGACGAGCAGGTGCAGTCTCCGCAGACTGAGGCCGAGCAGGGGAAATACGTTTACTGCATCATCAAGACCGAGACGCCGAAGAACTTCGGCGCGGTCGGCATCGGCGGGCGGGGCGACAAGGTTTACACCGTCCACTACAAAGAGTTCGGCGCGGTCGTCTCGAACTGTCCGCTCATCGTCTTCGATCCGACGCGCGAGAACGCCCTCGCCCACGAGCACGTCAATGAGCTGGTGATGAAGGACTTCACCGTGCTGCCGATGTCGTTCGGCACGGTCTTCCGCACCGAGAACGACATCAAGGAGTTCCTCAAGGGGACGTACGAGGCGCTCAGCGACGTGCTCCAGAAGATGGAGGGAAAGATCGAGTTCGGGCTCAAGGTGAACTGGGACAAGGACCAGGTCATCCGCGAGATCGAGACGGAGAACGAGGAGATCCGGCGCCTCAAGGAAGAGATCTCGTCGAACACGTCGACGTCGACGTATTTCTCGCGCATGCAGCTCGGGCGGGTGGTGGAGTCGGCGCTGCAGGCGAAGGCCGACGCGTACGTGAGCGAGATCTACGAGGCGCTGCGCGACGCCGCCATCGCCTCGCGCTCGAACAAGCCGATCGGCGACAAGATGATCATGAACGCCGCGTTCCTGGTCGAGCGCGAGAAGACGAAGACGTTCGACGACCAGATCTCCGAGATCGCCAAGAAGTACGAGAACAAACTGTCGTTCCTCTACACGGGACCGTGGCCGCCGTACAACTTCGTGAACATCCGGCTGAAGCTGGAGCGGGCGGAGAGGTAGTTGTTAGTTCTTGGTTCTTAGTTCTTAGTTTGTGGGACCGCGAAAACTAAGAACTAACAACTAAGAACTAAGAACCATGTTTCTCCTCGACGACATCCTCCTCTTCCCCCTCAAGGCCCCCGTGGCCGGCTTCCAATGGATCATGAAGCAGATCCAGACGATGGCGAACGAGGAGCTGCTCAACGATCAGCCGTGGAAGGAGCGGCTCATCGAGCTGCAGATGCGGCTGGAGCTCGGGGAGATCTCGGAGGAGGAGTACGCGGTGGAGGAGGCGCAGGTGTTCCAGGCGCTGCGCGACATCCGGGCCCGGAAGGAAGAGATGGCGCGCGCGGCGCGGGCCTCCGACGACGAGGAAGAGAGCGGGATCGGGATTTACACGGGCTACGGTGAATGAAGCATTCGACTCCCTCGCCGGCCGCCGCGTCGTTCTGATCGGCGGCAAGGGCGGGGTGGGGAAGACGACGGTCGCGATCGCGGCGGCGTTGCGGTTGCGCGGTGCGATCTTGTTCACGACGGACCCGGCCTCGAATCTGGAGGACATTCTTAGGGGACAGGGCACAGGGGACGGGGCACAGGTGGTGTCCTCGCAACGACAACAACCTGTCCCCCGTTCCCTGTCCACTGTCCCCTTCCGCTTCGAAGCCCTCGACGCGCCAGCGCTCTACCGCCGCTTCCTCGACGAGAACCTCGCCAGCTTTCTCGAGATCGGCGACCGCGGCACGTATCTCGACAAAGACGAGCTGCGGCGCTTCTTCGAATTGTCATTGCCCGGCGCCGACGAGCTGATGGCCTGGATGCGCATCGGGGAGCTGGCGGAGGAGAACCCGAGCGCGACGATCGTCGTCGACACGGCGCCGACGGGGCACACGCTGCGGATGCTCGGCGCGGCGGAGCACTTTCGGCAGTTCGCCGCCGCGCTCGACGCCATGCAGGCGAAGCACCGCGACCTGGTGCGGCAGTTCACGCGGCGCTCGGTGCGCGACGCGGTCGACGCGTTCATCGCGGAGTTCGAGGCCGTTTCCCGCCGCCGCCGCGAGTTGCTCGTTCGCGACGGCGCGTTCGTGCCGGTGTTTCTCTCGGAGCCGTGGGTGGTCGAGCAGACTCGCCGCTTGATCGCGGAAGTCGGGATTCCGGTGCCGTTCGCGGTGCTGAACCGCGTTGC
>DATDFB010000095.1:0-8513 GCA_036522835.1 Thermoanaerobaculia bacterium
GCGCAGTTGCGCACCATGAGCTCGCAGATCGAAGAGGTCACGCCGTTGACGAAGGAACAGCGCAAACTGGTCAAAGATCGTCTCCGGCAACACGACAAGGGCGTGGTCGAGGCATCGATCAACGTCCTCGGCGTGCCCGACGTCTCGCAGGCGACCGGCCATGTGCTCGATGACGTCCGCCAGTTGCAGGACGAGGCGCTCCGCTGGGAGGCCGCGGCCGACGAGGCTCGCGCGTTCCTGAGAGGCATGGAGGGGACGAACCTCGTTCGCCGCCAGCACATCACGTTCATCGCCACGCAGGCGTACTCGGTGGGCACGCAGCTTGCCAAAGACCCGGCGAAGGTGGCCCTCGTGCCGCATGTCGAGGAAGTCAAGCGGCTGAAAGGCGCCGCGCGTCCGAAGAAGAAGGCGAAAGCGGCTCAAAAGCCGGCGACGCCGGCGACGACGCCGACGCCGACGCCGGCACCGACGACGCCGACGACGAAACCGTAGACGTAGAAGGAGGTTGTGAGCCCGGGTGCGCGGCCGCGCACCCGGGCTCCATGACGGTCATGAAGAACGGCAACCGAGCCGCGGGGCGGGTGACGCGCGACACCCTTCCCGGCCGGGATGGGTCGCGTTCTTCGTGAACCTGGCGACGGGCGAAGTGCGCCTTCACGCCTGCAACCGGATCAACGCCCCATTGATACTTGCGGCCCCCTCCGACAGGAGAAACGCGATCGTCTCCGCCACGCGCTCCAGCGGCACGCGCGGCGCATCCGGCATCGCCTTGCGCGAGGCCGGCGTGTCGAGCGTACCGGGGAGCAGTGCGTTCGCGGTGATCGCCGTGCCGGCCAGCTCCGCGGCGGTCATCTCGATCAGCGCATTGAGCGCCGTCTTCGACACCACGTACGCCGCCGCGCCGGCGAACTTCGTGACCGTCGCCTCGGAGCTGATGGCCACGATGCGGCCGGGCTGATCGCGGCGCATGGCCGCCAATGTCGCGCGGATGGCGCGGAAGGCCAACGTGAGATTGAGCGCCACCATGTTGTCCCACACATCCGATGACGTCTCCGACACGCTGCCGCCGGCGTAGCCGCCGGCCATGTGCACGAGGCCGTACGGCGCGCCGTTCCTGGCGATCGCGGCGCTCAAGGTTTCATCCGTTGCGAAGTCGTCGCGGCCGAGGAGCACGCAGTCGTAGTCGCGCCCGAGGCGCTCCACGACCGGCGTGCCGAGGCCGCCGGTGCCGCCGGTGACGATCAGCGTTTTCATGCTAGGCCCATCGTAACGCGCAAAATCTCCCCGACGCTCCAGGCCTGCGCGATGCAGCCGCGCGGCGCGTGCGGCGGCGCGCCGTCGAAAATCTCCGGAATGCTGCCGCTCGTCCAGTCGATGCCGGCCAGGATCCGTCTCGCTTCGGCGCGGCCGGCCTCGCCGCGGACGCGCACCAGCGCGTCGATGTAGGCGCCGAGGAGCCACGGCCAGACCGTGCCTTGATGATAGGCGGCGTCGCGCTCGCGCGGACCGCCGGCGTACGTGCCGGCGAAGCGCGGATCGCGCGGCGACAGCGTGCGCAGGCCGACGGGGGTGAGGAGATGCTCTTCGACGACGGCCAGCACCGTCTCCGCGTCGGCGCCGTCGAGAAGCGGGAAGGGGAGGCCGATGGCGAAGATCTGATTGGGGCGGATGCTCGGGTCGCCTTCGACGTCGTCGAGATAGCGGCCGTTCCAGAACACCTCGCGGAAGCGGATGCGCACGCGCGCGGCGCGGGCGCGCACGGCGGCGCTGTCGTCGAGCGCGGCCAGAATCTCGAGCGCGTTGTACCAGAGCGCGTTGATCTCGACCGCCTTGCCGTGGCGCGGCGTGACCACCCAGTCGCCGACCTTCGCATCCATCCAGGTGAGCTGATCGCCTTCGACGCCGGCGACGAGGAGCCCGTCGCCGTCTTCGTGGATGTTGTGGCGCGTGCCGCGCGTGTGCCACGCCACGACGTCGCGCAACGGCGGCAAGAGCGCGCCGCGCACGAAGGCCTCGTCGCGCGTCGCTTCGAGATAGCGCCACGCGGCCACGAAGAGCCAGAGCGCCGCGTCGGCGGTGTTGTACTCCGGCGCTTCGCCGCGGTCGGGGAAGCGATTCGGCAGCATCCCTTCGCTGAGGCACGCCGCATACGCGCGGAGAATCCGCCGCGCGTCGTCGAAGCGGCCGGTGGCGAGGCAGAGGCCGGGCATCGCGATCATGGTGTCGCGTCCCCAGTCGGTGAACCAGTGGTAGCCGGCGATGATCGACCGCCCCTCCGCGCCGCGGCGGACGATGAACGGATCGGCGGCGAGGTTCAGCCCTTCGCGGCGGCGGCGCTCCGCGTCGACGAGCGCGACGCCGTCGCGGCCGCGCGGATCGTCGACCGAGGCGATGACGGCGAGCCGCGCGCCGGGCCACAGCGTCGCTGCGAGCGTTCCGGGCGTGAAGAGATCTTCGTGCGCGTCGAGGCCGCGCTCCGCTTCGATCGCGTATTCGAAGCGGTAGTACCAGTCGGGCGCGGAGTGAAACGCGGAGCCGGGCACGGCGAGGAAGAGCGCCGGCACGCCGTCGTACGGTTGCAACGAAACGACGCCGTCGTCGAAGCGCGCTTCGCCATGGATCGCGCCGTTCGCGTGCACGAGGGCGTGGTCCTCGCGTCCGGCGATGAACGGACGAAGCTCGAGCACGACGTCGGACGGCGACTCGAGCAACTCGTAGAGAATGACCGTCGTGTTCTCGCCGTGAATCGCGGCCACGGTCTTGCGCAGCCGCACATCGCCCACGACAAAGTCCGCGGCGGGGAAGAGCGCGCGCTCGAAGGAGACGAGATGGTCGGCGCCGCGCGGATGCACGGTGCCGGGATATTGATTCGTGGCCAGGTCATGCCACGCGCCCGCGATGCGAACGCGCTCGTCGAGCTTCGACAGCAGGACCATGCGGCCGACCGGCGGCTGCGTCGCGGCGACGAGGAGGCCGTGGTAGCGGCGGGTGTTCATGCCGCAGGCGGTGGAGCTGGCATAGCCGCCGAGGCCGTTGGTCTCGAGCCATTCAATGTTTCTTGGCATGCGTCGCGTCGTCGAACGAGATCTCGTTTCCCTCCGCGTTCACATAATGGATCTCGAACGGCCCGTCGGAGTAGACGTACATGGTGCAGGCCGCGAGGGCGTGGAAGTCGTGGACGTGATGCGGCGGCAGCATGCTGAAGCCACCGCTGCGCAGCGTGAACGGCGTGCCGTCTTTCGACCCGAGGCGCGCGCTGCCGCTGACCATCATCAGATGTTCGCCCGCCGGGTGCCAGTGCCACGGAATGGTGCAGCCGGCGGTCATCTTGGCGAGGATGATCGACGGTCCCTTGGCGGAATCGCCGTTGACGACGGCGCCGGTCGCGCAGGAGGGGAAGTTGGGAAACTTCGTGAACGTCATCTGCGCGGGGCGGGCGGCGGAGCCGGTAGGGGGTCCTTCGCTTCGCTCAGGATGACACCATAGATATATGCCCGCGCTTGACACGTGCGGCGTCCGTTGGACTACACTCCCTCCGCCGCCAGAAGGTGGCGGCTTGCCAGCCTAATCCTCGGCGCCGAGGAGCGGGGGAACCGAATAGCGACGGCTTGCCACCGTCCGGGGTGAATGAGGCCGAAAGCCTCTAGGGCATCCAGCCCGAATCCGACAGCTAACCTCGTAGGCACGCGGAGGGCAGGCCCGCAAACGCCGCGAAGCGATTCGCGGCGTTTGTCATTCATGGGTCCTCAAGCGTTTACCTTTCGTTTACAGATTGATGGTGATAAGATCCGCCGCAAATTTGCCAAGGTGGCGTTCAGATCTGAATTCAAGGAACAGGACGCTTTTCAACGGATGCTTGAATTTCACGCGCTTTCCGTACGCCTTGAAAATAGCTCAAAGCAAACAAAGGAAAACCAGTTAGCAGATTCGTGCCTAGCGGCAACGGGTCTGCAGTGGTTCGGCAGCAATCACAGAAAGGAGCCGCTATGAAATGGTGCCCCACCCCTAGGTTTATGGCGGTATTGACCGCCGCACTGCTCGTCTCGCTGTTCGCCGTCAGCGGGTTCGCGCAGTTCCAAACGGGTAATATCTACGGCAAAGTTCAGGCAAAAGACGGCAGCGTCCTTCCGGGCGTGACCGTCACACTCACCGGCATCGGTGCCCCGTCCACGACGGTCACCGGCGCCCAGGGAGAGTTCCGCTTCCTCAATCTCTCGCCCGGCACGTACACGCTCAAGGCGGAGCTTGCGGGATACGGAACGGCGACCCGCGCCGGCGTTGGCGTTCGCGTTGGTGCGAACTCCGACGTCACGCTGACGCTGAATCCCTCGGTGTCGGAGTCGATCGTCGTCACGGCGGAAGCGCCGCTGCTCGACGTTCGCAAGGCCGGCACGGCGATCAACGTCAGCAAGGTCGAGTTGGAAAAGATCCCCACGTCGCGTGACCCGTGGACGATCCTCCAGCAGGCCCCCGCTGTGCAGGTCGACCGCATCAACGTCGGCGGCAACCAGTCGGGCCAGCAGTCGGTGTACGTCGGCAAAGGCACGACGGCGGACCAGAACACCTGGAACGTCGACGGCGTCAACATCACCGACATGGGCGCAGTGGGCAGCTCGCCGCTCTACTTCGACTTCGACTCGTTCGAAGAGATGCAGGTGACGACGGGCGGTTCGGACCCGCGCATCATGACCCCGGGCGTGCAGCTCAACATGGTCACGAAGCGCGGCTCGAACGACTTCCGCGGCTCGGGCCGTTACTTCTACACCCCGGGCAGCTACCAGGCCGATGCCAACGTGCCGACCGAGGCGCAGAGCTACCTCGAGTTCACGAACCGCATCAACTTCGTTCGCGACTACGGCGCAGAGATCGGCGGACCGATTTGGCGCGACCACCTCTGGGGTTGGCTCGCCGACGCGGATCAGAAGATCTCCAACCAGTCGTCCTCGGCGCCCGGCCAGACCGGCGCGTTCGACAACATCATCCTGCGCGACAAGAACGCCAAGTTGAATGCGCAGATCCTTCCGAGCAACAGCGCGGTCGGCTTCTACACGTTCGGCGACAAGGTCCGCAACGCGCGCAACCTCGGTCCGACGCGTCCCTTCGAGACCGCGTGGCGCCAGACCGGCCCCACCAAGGTCTACAAGATCGAAGACACGCAGATCATCGGATCGAGCCTCTACCTGACCGGTATGTGGTCGAAGGTCACGGGCGGCTTCTCGCTGATCCCGAACGGCGGCTACAGCCCGACCGTTCAGCCCGTCCTCGACACCGCCGGCGTGTGGCACAACAGCTTCGTCGAGTACATCACCATCCGTCCGCAGAAGCAGTACCGCCTCGATGGTTCGAAGTTCTTCGACGTCGGCACGATGAACCACGAGCTGAAGTTCGGCTTCGGCTACCGCCACACTCCGGTCGATTCGCTCAGCGCGTGGGGCGGCCCGAACCAGGGCTACATGCGCTTCCGCACCGCCGGTTCGTGCGCGGCCCGCGCCATGCCGGCCGGCTGCTTCCAGGCGCTGCTCACCCGCGACAAGCACGTCGCCTATGACCAGTGGTTCCACGACTACTACGTCGGCGACACCATCCTCCTGGGCAACCTCACCCTGCAGGCCGGTCTCCGTTGGGATCGGCAGAAGAGCGCGAACACGCCGTCCAGCGCAACCGCGAACCCGCTCATCGGGAGCGCGACCACGCTGCCCTGCGTCCCCGGCTTCCAGGCCGCGGCGCTCTATTGCGGATCGAACCCGACGTTCACCACGTCGATCCCGGCCCTCAACTTCGCCGGCGATCCGAACAACCTGAAGTGGAACTCGGTCTCGCCGCGTATCGGCCTCACCTACACGCTCGGCGCCGACAAGAAGACGCTGCTGCGTGCCGGCTACAACCGCTACGTCAACCAGATCGGGCCGCTGGTGGCCAACCAGAACCCGGTCGGCTATACCTACGCCTATGCGATGGGTATGGACCTCAACGGCGACCAGCACGTTCAGGCCAACGAGCTGCAGAAGTGGCTGCAGTTCACCTACTACGATCCGACCAACCCGACCGCTCTCACCTCCATCAACCGCATCGACTACGGCATGAAGGTTCCGCACTCCGACGAGCTCCTCGTCGGCTTGGAGCGCGAGCTCCTGACCGACTTCTCGGTCGGCGTCAACCTGACCTACCGCAAGTTGAAGAACCTCCCCGGCATCCTCGCCGAGAAGCATCAGGGCGCGGGCGACTTCTACACCGGCGCGGACTTCGAGCAGGTCGGTACGACCACTCCGATCTTCGTGAACGAGGCCACCGGCTTCAAGGTGACCCTCCCGGTCGTCCCGTACTTCGATCTGAAGCCCGGCGTCGATCCTCCGCAGTTCTTCGTGACCACGACCGTGCCCGGCTACAGCCGCGAGTACAAAGGTCTCGAGCTCGTCGGGACGAAGCGTCTCTCCAACCGCTGGATGCTGCGTGGAAACGTCAGCTACAACGATTGGACGGAAGACTGCTCGCGCGGCAGCGTGGCCTTCGCCGACCCGACCCAGGGCTTCGGCAACTGCCCGGGTGGCCAGTTCACCCAGCGTTCCGCCGGCTCCGGCTCGTTTGGCAACGTCTTCATCAGCTCCAAGTGGTCGTACAACGTCACCGGCCTCTATCAGTTGCCGTGGGACTTCAACCTCGGCGCGAGCCTGACCGGCCGTCAGGGCTATCCCGAGCCGTTCCGCGTCAACAAGAGCGAGCTGGCTGGCGTCAACACCGACGTCCCCATCCTCCCCGAGGAAATCGGAAGCCGCCGTTACCCGAACGTCATGGAGCTCGACCTCCGTGCCGCGAAGGACTTCCGCTTCTTCAACCGCGTTGGCGTGACGCTCTCGGCCGACCTCTTCAACGTGCCGAACAAGCGCACCGTCCTTCAGCGCCAGACCACGCTCGTGACCACGGGCTGCACCCCTGGCGGACCGAACGACAACGCCAACACCACCTGCTTCACCACCCTGGGCAACATCACCGAGCTCCAGTCGCCGCGCGTCTGGCGTTTCGGCGCGAGAATCAACTTCTAAGTCTCGCGGTCACAGCCGTTTGTTTCAGGAGCCGCCGGGGGAATTTCCCCCGGCGGCTTTTTTTTCGAACGCCACACAGCTCAGGAGGACCATTTTGAAGAAGACACTCACACTTGCAGCGGCGATTCTCTGCCTCGCCGCTACGCTGTTCGCCGGCGAAGACTGGCGCGGAAACAATCGCGTTTCCGGCAGCGTGACCGACAAGGCCACCGGCAAAGCGGTGGCCGGCGCCAAGGTCATGCTTCGCAAGGGAAGCCAGGGCGGACCCGACACCACCACCGACTCGAACGGCAAATTCGC
The DNA here is from genome assembly GCA_036522835.1 of Thermoanaerobaculia bacterium. GTDB lineage: Bacteria > Acidobacteriota > Thermoanaerobaculia > Gp7-AA8 > Gp7-AA8 > DATDFB01. Next base: position 7,341 of record DATDFB010000095.1, read on the forward strand.
CGTGCTCGGCCTTTCGTCCGGCAATTGGAACATCGACGTGGAAGCGCCCGGGTACGTGACCCGCCAGGGGAGCGTCGCCTTCGCCGAGGCCCAGCGCATTCCGCCGCTGAAAATCGAGCTCGAGCCGCAGGTCGCCGCCTCGGCGAAGCCCGACGAGGAGGCCGCGCCGCAAGTCGAGCAGGTCAAGATCGGCGGCCAGATCGTGGCCAAGGAGATCGCCGACGCCGTCGAAGCGGGCAACACCGCGCTCACCGCCAAGAACTACAAGGACGCCGTGGCGAATTACGAGAAGGCCTCCGCGGCTCTTCCGGGCTACATGCCGATCAAGTTCGCCCTCGCCCGCGCCTACTACGGCGCGAACGACACCGCCAAGGCCGCCGCGGCCATGGAAGAGGTCTACAAGAGCGAGCCGGCGAACGCGCAGTACGCGACGCTCTACGCGAACATGCTCCTCGAGCAGGGGCAGTTCGACAAGGCGAAAGAGATCATCGAGAAGCTGCCCGAGGGCGCGCTCGACATGAACACGCTGCTCAACACCGGCATCGCGCTGATGAACAAGAAGCAGCCCGCCGCCGCCGTCACGTACTTCAGCAAGGCCATCGCTCTCGACGCCAACTCCCACCTCGGCTACTACTACCGCGGTCTGGCCCGCGTGCAGCAGGGGAAGGGGAAGGACGCCAAGGCGGACCTGCAGAAGGTGATCGAGCTCGCGCCGAACAGCGACGAGGCGAAGGAAGTCAAAGAGATCCTGAAGGGGATCAAGTAACGCCGTTCATTTCCGGATGTGGTTCGACGCGCAGCGGTAGCCGCCTCCCTTGACCACGCTCTCGACGAGCGGCGGGAAGAGGTCGAGGCGGGTACCGCTCGCGGCGAAGGCCTCCCGCGCCGCGCGGTCGATTGACGGCAAGAGCGTGGCAAACCCCTCGGCGCGGCGCGTTTCCAACACGACGTTGTTCGCGGTGAGAAGGAAGTCGCGCCGCGGCATCTGCAGCAGCGGGACGCGGCGCACGGTCATGCCGTCGCGCCGCAGCTCGGCGGCGATCTCGTCGAGATATCGCTGAAACGCCGCGCTCTGCGCCGCCGCCACCGTGGCCGCATCCTCGCTGCTGCAGATGCCGCGGCGCGACTTCCTTCTCACCGCGAACAACGTCGTGTTGGAAACGCGCCGCGCCG
>DATDFB010000096.1:0-9584 GCA_036522835.1 Thermoanaerobaculia bacterium
CACGGGCCGCGTGGAGATCCCTGCAGGCATCCGCGCGCTCGCCGCGGACGATGCCGTTCGCGGAACGACGGCGAAGGCCGCCCCTCGGGTGACGGTGACGCCGTCGGCGACGGCCATCGACGACGTGCAGCCTCGGTTGCGCTGGAGCGACGCCGGCGCCGACGCATACGAGCCCGCGATTTACGAAGGCGACCGCGAGATCGCGCGCGGTCCTCGGCAACGCCAGACCTCGTGGCTCTGTCCGCGGCCGTTGGAGCGCGGGACGACGTATCGCTGGCAGGTGATCGCCGTGCGCGGGCGGCAGACGTCGGTCATTCCCGCGCCCCCCGCGCCGCCGGCGGTCTTCCGCGTGATCGACGCCAAACAGCACGACGAGCTGCGCCGCGCCGCGGCCGAGCATCCGCATAACGATCTTCTCCTCGGCGTGCTCTCCGCGCGCGCCGGGCTCGTCGACCGTGCCCGCGAGCATCTCGCCCGCTACGCCGCGGCCACGCGCTCGCCGGCGATCGACGTCCGATGACCACGCGCGCCGCCGCGGTCTCCGCGTTGATCGTCATCGCCCTGGCGGCGCCGGCGCGGGCCGATCAACGCGCCGCGGCGCTCGCGCTGGCCGATTCCTTCGTGCGCGGGCTGGCCAGCGAGAACTTCGCCGGCATTCACGCGTTTGCGAACGATATCGATCGCCGCAGCTTCGTCCCTCTCGTCAACGATCTCGAGTATTACGGCTGCGTGACCGTCCGCGGCTATCGCGTCGTCGAGCAAACGCCCATGACGGTGCAGTTGGACATCGACGCCACCGGAATCAGCAACGGAGCGGCCCATCGCGAGAGCGCGCTGCCGTCGTCGTGGGTGCTCGAGGTCGACTGCGCCGGCGAGCGATGCCGGCTGCGGCGCGCGGAAACGGCCGAAGCGCGCGCGGCGAGGCTGCTCGTCCAGGCACCGCCGGATGATTTGCGCGCGGCCGAGCTCTGTCCCGAGCTCGATCGCGAGCGCTTCGTGCGCCAGCTCCTGGAACAATTCGACAAGTACTACGACGACAGCCCGCTCAAGCGCGACCCGAAGCGTCTCTACGCGTACGCTCTCCGCCTGGCTCGCGGGCCGGGGGACGGCCGCGCGCTGGAGTCGTCCGTCTGGTATTCGGCCTCGTGGGACGCCTGCCGGCACGGCCAGCATGCCGTCGGCCTCGAGTTGGCGCGCGCGTGCGTGGCCGCCGCGGAGGAGTCGGGAGATCCGGACCGGGTGGCTGCGGCGCATTTCCGTCTCGGCATCGTGCAGTGGATTATCGGAAGTGCCCGCGGCGATGCGTTGCTGATCGATGCGGCGTGCCGCTCGCTGGAGAGGGGCGGCGCTTCGGTCGACGCTCTCGACGATCCGCGCATCGGCATCAAGAGCCTCTTCATGGCGGCCTACGTTCATCGTACGCGGAGCAGGCTCCGCGACTTTCTGCTGATCGGCGACCGCGTCCATCAACTATCGCGGCGGTATCGCTACGGCCGCCTCGCGGCGTCGCAAGAGCTCGCCTTCGGCGACCTCGATGAGTCGAACCGCGATTGGCGGCTGGCGATCGCGCATTACCGCGCCGCCTACGACGAAGCGATGCGCGCGTTCGACCACGAGCAGGCCGCGCTCGCCCTCACCGGACTGGCCCTGGTCCACAGCCGCGGCGGCGACGCGGCGCAAGCCGCGGAGATGCTGCGCAAGGCCGACGAGTTTGCGGCAACCGCGCACTTCGAAACGGGATCGAGCATCCCGGAGATCTCGCTCGTGCTCGGGCACCTGCTCGAACAGGCCGGACGTCTCCAGGAGGCAGAACAGCGCTACGTCACGGCATGGAGCAAGGCGCACGAGGTGGCACCGTGGCGGATCGCCATCAACGCCACGACTCTCCTGGCCGGCTTTCGCCTCCGCCAGAAACATCCGGTCGACGCGCTCGCTCTCGCCGAGGAGGCGCTGGAGATCTACGCTCGCGATCCGATTCCCGACCTGGAGAGCTACACCTCGGACGCGCTGTTCGTGAAGGCAAAGGCCTTGCGGACTCTCGGCCGCAACGACGAGTCGCTGGCTGCCCTGCGAGCCGCCGTCGACGCCATTGACGATCTGCGCACCACCCTCGTCGCCGATCCGTTCTCGGCGGCCCACTTTCTCGATGACAAGAGCGAGATTTACGTCGCCGTCATCGCCGCGCTCATCGAGCGCGGGCGGGCGGCGGAGGCCTTCGACTACGCGGAACGGATGAAGGCGCGGGAGCTGATCGACATGCTGGCGCGCGGCGACGTCGACCGCGAGTCGATGCTCACGGCCCAGGAGAAGGAGGAGGAGCGCCGTTTGGCGCAGCGCCTGGCCGTGGCGAACAAAGAGGCGCTGCTCCACCCGCGCGACCGAGGCGCAAGCGCCGGCGTCGCCGCCGCGCGCCTGGCCCTCGAGCAGTTCGACGCGCGGACGGAGATCGCCCACCCCATGGCCAGGGTCGCCCATCCGCAGCGCGGCGGCGCCTCGCTCCCCGGCGCGCTCGGCGGCGGCGCGCTCGTGGAGTTCGTCGTCGGCGAGCGTCAGACCATCGTCTTCGCCGTCGCCCGCGGCAAGCTCACGGCCCGCGTCATCCGCGTCTCCAAGGGCGAGCTCGCCGATCGCGTGGAGCGGCTTTCCCGCCGCATCGCGCAGCGCGACCTGCGCTGGACCGAGTCGGCATCCGATCTCTACGCGCTGCTGCTCGCGCCGGTCGAGAGCTCGCTGCGCGGCAAGCCGCTGCTCTGCGTCGTGCCCGACGACGTCCTCTGGCGCGTCCCGTTTCATCTGCTGCGCCGCGGCGGCCGTGGATTGATCGAGCGGGCGGCCGTTTTCTACGCGCCGTCGCTGTCGATGCTGCGGATGCAGCCGCAGCGCGCCGCGCCGGCCGGGCCGCAAGAGGAGCTGCTCGCGTTCGGCAATCCCGCCGTCCGTCAAGGGACGGACGAGCGCGTGCGGGCCCTCGCGCGCGACGTGACGCTCGGCAATCTTCCCGAGGCCGAGTCGGAAGTGCGGAGAATCGCCTCGCTGTACGACGAGCGGAAGAGCCGCGTCTACGTTCGCGACGCGGCGCGCGAGGCGGTCTTCAAGCGCGAGGCCCCGCGCTTCCGCGTCGTCCACTTCGCGGCGCATGGGATTCTCGACGACCGCTCGCCGATGTACTCGGCCATCGTGCTCGCCGCGGGGCCCAACGAGGCGGACGACGGATTGCTCGAAGCGCGGGAGATTCTCGAGCTGCACATCCCCGCCGACCTGGCCGTCCTCGCCGCCTGCGACACGGCGCGCGGCGGCGTCGGCGCCGGAGAAGGGATGATCGGCATGTCGTGGGCCTTTCTCGTGGCCGGCTGCTCGACGACGGTCGTCAGCCAATGGGACGCCGACTCCCGCGCCACCGAGCCGCTGATGGTCGAGTTTCACCGGCGGCTGCGCGCCGGCGATTCGCCGGCCAGGGCCCTGCAGCGCGCACAGCTCGCCGTGAGCGCCAATCCTCGATACCACGATCCGCGCTACTGGGCGCCGTTCATCGTCGTCGGCTCGGGGTACGCGGCGACGCCGCCGGAACGGAGCGTGCTTATCGAAGGCCATGGCCATCGAACTGGGAATTGACCGCCTCCTCTCCGAGCGCAGCCTTGCCGGACAACGCGTCGGACTGCTCACCAACTACGCGAGCTTCACCTCCGAGGACGTCCGCACCGTCGACGCCGTGCTCGCCGCCGGGCCGCGCTCGCTCGCGATCTTCGGCCCGGAGCACGGCTTCTGGGGCGAAGTGCAGTACATGGAAGAAGGGGCCACCACGCGCTACCGCGAAGTGCCGGTGCTCTCGATGTACGGCGGCGACTCGGGGCACAACCTCTTCCCGCAGCCGGCCGACATCGCCGCGCTCGACGTCCTCGTCGTCGACCTGCAGGACGTCGGCGCGCGCTACTACACCTTCTACGCCTCGATGGCGAACTGCATGTTCGTCGCCGCCGCCGTCGGCACGCCCGTCATCGTGCTCGACCGCCCCAATCCGATCAACGGCATCACCGTCGAAGGGCCGCGCCTGCGCACGCCGTTCATCAGCTTCGTCGGGCAGTATCCGATCCCGAACCGCCACGGCCTGACCATCGGCGAGATGGCCGTGTTTCTCAACGAGACGCAGCGCATCGGCTGCGATCTCACCGTCGTCTGGATGCGCGGCTGGCGCCGCGATCAGTGGTGGGAGGACACGGGACTGCATTGGACAAATCCGTCGCCGAACATCGCCCACGTGGAGACGACGGTGGTTTATCCCGGCATGTGCCTGCTCGAAGGGACGCAGCTCAGCGAGGCGCGCGGCACGACCCGGCCGTTTGAGTCCGCCGGCGCGCCGTGGCTCGATGCCTTCGCTCTGACCGACGCGCTCGCGGCCCTCGATCTTCCCGGCATCGCCTTCACGCCCTTCGTCTTCCTACCGCAGTTCGAAAAACACGCCGGCCGGCTCTGTCACGGCACGCGCCTCGTCGTCACGGACCGCGAGGCCGTGCGGCCGCTCGACGTGGCCGCGTGGGTGATCAAGATCGCGCGCGATCAGAGGCCGGAGCAGTTCCGCTGGCGCGAGACGTTGTACGAGTTCGCCAACTGCGCGGCCATCGACACGCTCACCGCCGGCGTCCGATTCCGTTCCATCATCGACACCGGCGGCGACTTGCCGCCGCTGCTCGACCGCTGGCGCGAAGAGGCCGCGGAGTTCGCCGAGGAGAAGCGCGAATTCGAGCACGACGGCTACGCCGGCGGGAACGGCTCGGTGGCCACACTGCGCCGGATGTAATGGCGTAGCCGGACGGCCGCGGCGGCGCTCATCGCGCCTCCACAATGACAATACCGCCTGGCGGCGCAATGCGCCCGCAATGATGAAATTGCCGCTCGCGCCATAAGAGCGGCGCGCGCTTTCTATAAGGGCGCTTCATTGAGCATCCCCTCAATACAGACGCGCGGCAATTGCGCATATTGCTATTGGCCGATCAATTAATTTGCACGCTTCACTGTGGAATGAAGCATGCACGGCCATGCGCCCGTCCCGCAGAAGAGAGATGGAGTAGGAAGGAGGCGCCCCTTGAGATGACGTTCGTGCCGTCTTGCATTACATTCGCTTTCTCCATCACCCGCTCGGAACTCTGAAGGAGGACCAATGTCCAAGTGTAGGATTCCTCTGCTCTTCGTGTGTTCGATCGTGGCCGTCCTCGCCTTCGCCGCCACCGCCGGCGCGCAGGACTGCTCCACGTATTGCGATCCCTACTTCTCCTACTGCTCCGACTACTGCCAGCGCTGCGTGTGGTACACCATGGACGGCTGCGGCGAGTACGAGGACAGCTCCTGCGGCGGCCGTTTCGGCAACGGCCCCTGCATCCCCGACAACTGCACGCCGAACTGGCAGGAAACCTCGCGCGTGACGCAGGGAACGTACGACGGCGTCTCCTGGAACTCCTGCAACCATCACCTCGTGCAGTGGGTCACGCTCGTCGACCAGAACGCCTGCAATCAGAACGAGTCGTATCAGACCTACCACTATTGCGACGACGTGATCGACGACTGGAAGAACGGCGGGTTCTACCCCTCCTGCTGCAACGGCTACGGGGAGAACGGCACGTATCTCACCTGCAACGGCTACCACAACTGCACCGGCTGACGCAGTCACAAGGCGGCGCCGGTGTCAGTCCGGCGCCGCCGTCATAGAAAGGGGACGACAGATGCGAAGGATTCTTTCGACGATGTTGACGCTGCTGGCCGCGAGCGCGCTTTTTGCCGGTGAGACGGCGAAGCCGGCGGCGACGATTGGAAAAACCGCCGTGTCGCAGGAGGAGCTCGACCAGGCCGTCGGCGCGAAGCTGCTGCGGCTCCACACCGAGGAGTACAACATCCGCCGGGGCGTGCTCGAGGACTTGATCGCCACGAAACTGATCGACGCCGAGGCGGCCCGCCGGCACGTCACGGCCGAGGAGCTGCTGAAGACGGAAGTCGACGGCAAGATCGCCGTTCCCACCGCGACGGAGATCGAGCCGATTTACGACGGCGTCGCCGAGCGCTATCCCGGCATGACCAAGGATCAGGCCATGACCGAGATCGCCGAGTCGATGCGCCGCAAGCGCATCGCCGTCCGCCGCGCCGAGTTCGTCAAGGAGCTGCGCGCCGCCGCCGGCGTGCGCGTCAATCTGCAGCCGCCGCGCGCGCAAGTGGCGGCCACCGGTCCGGCCCGCGGCAACGCCAACGCCCCCGTCACCATCGTCGAGTTCTCGGACTTCGAGTGTCCGTTCTGCGGCCGCGCCGTGGAGACGCTGCAGCAGATCGAGAAGACGTACGGCGACCGCGTGCGCATCGTCTTTCGCGATTACCCGCTGATCATCCACCGCACCGCCAAGCGCGCCGCCGAGGCCGCGCACTGCGCCGATGAGCAGGGGAAATTCTGGCCGATGCACGACCGCCTCTTCTCCAAGGGCGGCCCGATCACCGACAACGACATCACCCGCTTCGCGCTGATGGAAAAGCTCGATCAGCCCGCCTTCGAGAACTGCCTCGCCTCCGGCAAGTACAAGGATGCGTGGAAGCCGTCGGCCGACGACGGCGCGCGCGTCGGCGTCACCAGCACGCCGACCTTCTTCGTGAACGGCCGGATGATCGTCGGCGCGCCGCCGATCGAGGCCTTCACCCGCATCATCGACGACGAGCTCGCGAACACCGCGACGCCGCGGCCGGCAAACGCCGTGGCCGCCAAGCTGACCGAGCCGTAGTCAAACCGCCGCCGGGGAGTGAGCCCTCCTCGGCGGCGTCCGCGTGCGTTGGCGGTTCTTAGTTCTTGGTTCTTAGTTCTTAGTTTCTCAGGTCTTAGTTTTCGCTCACGGTTTAAACCAAGAACCAAGAACTAAGAACCAAGAACTAAGAACCAAGAACTAAGAACCCCCCGCGGCTCTCTTTTTGCACTCCGGCGAATCCGCTGTCGCTCGGAGGGCAAATGCAACGAACCGTTGCCGTCGCTGTTCTCGCAGCGCTGCTCGCCGGCCGCGCCGTCGCGGCCGACCGTTCCTGGACCGGCGCCGCCGACGCCAACTGGTCCAATCCGCAGAACTGGAGTCCCGCGGGCGTCCCCGCAGCCGGCGACGCGCTGACCTTTCCGGCCGCGCAGTCGCGCCGCAGCGTCGTCTTCGACATGCCCGCCGGCACGAGCGTCGGCCCGATGAACGTCTTGGGCGACTACGCGTTCAGCGGCAACCGCATGACCCTCACCGGCGACGTCAGCTTCGACGGCGCCTCCGTATTCGACAACGACCTCACCATCGGCGCGTCGCTGGCCTTTCGCCAGCCGCTCGCCGTGACGATCAACGGCGGCATCGACGTCAACGGCAAAACGCTCTCCTTCGTCTCGACGAACGCGACCGTGCTGAACGGTGCGCTCACCGGCAGCGGCACGATCAACGCCAGCACCCGCGGCCTGGCCTTCCTCGGCACCGGAACCTTCAGCGGCAACGTCGAAGGCAATTCTTTCATCGGCGGCTACTACCCGAACGCGACGTTCCACGGTCCATGGATCACCGGCACCGGCACCGCCGCCGGCGTCAGTGCCGACGCGCTCAGCCCCGGCGTGTGGCGGCCCGAGGTCGCCAGCGATCCGCACGCCGTCGGCTGGATGAACAGCGGCCCGTTGTCGATCGCCTCGCAGTACTCCATCGACATCCAGCCCGAGGGCAACCGCGAGCAGATGATCGTCACCGGCCCGGTGTCGATCGCCGGAAAGCTCACCGTGACGATGGTCGGCACGTGGCCGCCGATCGACGGCATGGAGTTCCCGATCATCGACAACCACGGCAGCGCTCCGGTGAGCGGCACGTTCACCGGACTCCCCGAGGGGGCGACGCTCACGGCCGGGAAGTACACCTTCTGGATCAGCTACAAAGGAGGCGACGGCAACGACGTCGTGCTCACCGCCGGCATGCCGGCGAAGACGTGGACCGGCACGAACAGCGAGACGTGGTCGGATCCGGCGAACTGGCAGCCGCAGGGAGTGCCGGCGGCCGGCCAGGCGCTGCTCTTTCCGCCGTGCTGCTCCGCGCGCGCGACCATGACGAACGATCTGCCGGCCGGCTTCAACCCCGGCCCGATGACGTTCAACGGCAACTACATGCTGGGCGGCAATCTCCTGACGCTCACGAACGACCTCGACTTCGCGAACAGCGGCTTCACCGCGTCGCTCACCTGCAACGCGCCGCTGAAGCTCGGGAGCGCGGTTCACATCAATCACGGCCAGACCACGCTCTTCACCGGCGCGATCGACATGAACGGCAACACCCTTACCGTGAACAGCGCGGACGCGCGCTTCCGCGGCCCGATCAGCGGCGGCGGCGCGATCGCCGCGACGGGGCCCGGCGTCACGCTCGAAGGGAGCGGCTCGTTCCGCGGCGCGATCAGCGGGACGGTGAACGTCGTCGGCTCGTATCCGAACGCCACGGCCAACGGCGCGCGCGCGAGCGGCGAAGGAACGCTCGGCGCCGTCGCCGCCGGCACGATCTCGGCCGGCGCGTGGACTCCGTCGAACGACAGCGACGCGCCCGGGCCGCCGCATGAGGCGGCCACGCTCCAGACCGGCTCGCTGTCGATCTCCTCGAAGCTCATCGCCGACATCGACGCCGCCAACGGCGTGGCCGACCAAGTCAAGGTCACCGGCAGCGTCTCGCTCGCCGGCGCGCTGCAGCTCTTTTTCATCACCCAGCCGGTGCCGGGACAGTCGTGGACGCTCATCGACAACGACGGCACCGACGCGGTGAGCGGTACGTTTGCCGGCCTTCCCGAAGGGGCCACGCTCAGCAACGGATACGGCACGAAGCGGACGCTCCTCATCACGTACAAAGGCGGCGACGGCAACGACGTCGTGCTGAGCGCGGTGGGCGGCGGCAGCCCGACCGCCGCGACGACGACGTCGATCGCGCAAGACCGCGACACGACGGAACAGCATCAGCCGGTGACGTTCACGGCCACGGTGACGTCGGCGGGCGGCACGCCGGCGGGCGTGGTCTCGTTCCTCGACGGCTCGACCTCGCTCGGCTCCGTGCCGCTGCAGAACGGCGCCGCCGCGCTGACGACGAAGGCGTTGGACCTCGGCGATCACTCCATCACCGCCTCCTACGCGGGCAGCAGCTCCTTCGCCGCCAGCTCCTCGGCCGCGCTGACTCACCGCGTCGTCAAAGGCAACCCGCACGTGACGGTCACGCCCTCGACGGCGCACCCGTCGTACGGCGACGGCGTCGCCTTCGCGGTCAACGTCGCGGGCGATTCCGGCGTTCCAAGCGGCAGCGTCGCGCTATCGATCGATCACGCCTCCGCCGCCACGGAGCCGCTCATGGGCGGCAGTGCCACGATCAACGTCCCGCTCGTCGCCGCGGGCGCGCACCTCATCGAAGTCGCGTACTCCGGCGACGCCGCCTTCAACGCCGCCACGGCGGCATCGACGCTGACGGTCGCGAAAGCATCCACCGCGCTCGCGATCGAATCGCCGGCGAACCCCTCGCCCGCCGGCGTCGCCGTGACGCTGCGCGTCCGCGTGAGCGCGGCCACGCATGCGTCGTCGCCGG
>DATDFB010000097.1:0-19600 GCA_036522835.1 Thermoanaerobaculia bacterium
CCTCCAGCCGATGGCGCCGGCCACGAGCGCGTACGCGCGGAGGTCGCGCGCGGGGGAGATCTCCCGCGCCGCGGCGAGCAGCCGCCGCGACTCGTCCGCCAGTCCGGCCGCGCCGCATTGCCGGGCCAGGTGAAAGAGCTCGCGCGCGAACGTCTGCAGCTCGGACGTCTCGCGCGGAACGCCGCCGCGGCGCGCGTGCTGCGCGATGAGCAGGTGCGATTGCGCGCGGTCGCGCAGGCGCGCCGGATCGAGCCCTCGTCCGCGCGACAGCCGCTCCTCGGCGTGATCGCGATGCTCGGCCACGACTTCGTTGACGAACGCCAGCTTCACGCCGAGGGCGGCCACGCGGGCGTCATACTCCCAGTCTTCCTCGAGGCGCATCGATCTCCACGGACCGGCGGCGTCGGTGACGGTCTTGCGAAATAGCGGCGACACCGTCTCCCACCACCGCGCGATCAGTAGCGATGGAAAGAGCGTCTCCACGATTTGGTTCGCCGGTTTCCAGTCGCAGACAATCTCTTCGCCGGCGGCGTTGCGGTAGCGCACGATGCCGTAGGCAACGCCGCAGTCCGGCCGCGCGCGCAACGCCGCCACTTGCAGCTCGAGCTTGCGCGGCAGGAGGAGATCGTCGCTGTCGAGGTACTGGAGAAACTCGCCACGCGCCTCCAGCCGTCCACTCTCGCGCGCCAACCCCGGGCCGCCGTTCGCCCGCCGCACCGCGCGCAGCTCGGCGTGCTCCGCGGCGAGCGACTCGATGACCCGCGGCGTGTCGTCCGTCGATTCGTCGTCGACGACGACGATCTCGATCGGCCGGTATGTCTGCGCGAGCGCGCTCGCCACCGCCTCGCGCAGCAACGCGCCGCGGTTGTAGACGGGGATGACGATCGACACGAGCCCGTTCATCGCCGCGACCGCAGCGCCATAGAGGCGCACCAGAGTACCGGAGGCCACGCCGAAAGAACGTAGCGGTGAACGTTCCAGTTCAGCACCAGGCCGATCAGAACCGTGCGCGCGACCGCGTACGACATCATCAGCAGCACCAGACGGTCGCGCCTACGCACCAGGGCAATGACCGCAAGGCCGAGCGCCGCGATGCGCAAGAGAAACAGCGCGCCCCACACGGGGAGCCGGAGCGGCCGCGGCACGCCCGCCATCGCGCCGAGGAGTGGATTGTTGGTCTCGACGTTGAGCCAGAGGTGAACGGCGTGCCATCCGCGCAGGAGCAGTACGCGCAGCGGATGCTCCCGCCGTTTCTGGCGCGCCAGCGCCTCGAACGCCGCATCGTCCTCGGCGGTGTAGCGCCCGCGGTCGGCGATGCGCGCGACGATCCGCTCGACGGCGGCGCGCTCGGCGGCGCTGTCGAAGGCGCGCTCCGGGACGCGCGCCGGCCGCCCTTCGCCGATCGTGTAGACGAAGTCGTACGTCTCCTTTTCCGAGCCGAGCCATGCGTTGGCCCAGTCGAAGGCGCCGCGGTTGTAGATGTGCAGGCCGCCGAAGACGCCGGGCCTGCCGGTGAAGGCGGTACGGTAGCCGACCTGCGCGCCGACGAGGAGAAGGTAGACGGCCGCGGCTGCCGCGGCGTCGCGGACGAACGCCGGCCGCCGCCACGGCAGCAGGGCGATGCCGACGATGATCGGAGGCAGCACGATCATCTCCGGCCGGAAAAAGAGCGTGAGGGTCAGCAGGAACGTGCCGAGGACGATGCGGTTTCGTCCGAGCGCGAGCAGGGCGAAGGCGGCCAGGGCGAGGTTCTCCGGGTCGGGGCCGATCTCGTTGACCACGCCGAAGGTCCACGGCGGCAGGCCGAGGAGGATCGCCGCGGCGTAGCGCGCGCGGCCATCGACGCCGGCCTGCACCGCCGCGCGGTAAAGCGCGAGCAGCGCCGCCGCCACCATCAGGAACTGCGCGAGCGTCACGCGGAAGCGGAGCGCGCCGGCAGGGTCGGAGAAGTCGCCGAGCGACAGCGCCGCGACGACGAGCGCGTATCCCGGCGGGCGCCAGTCGGAGTTGCCCCACTCCTGGCCGTGCTCCGCCGCCGCCGCGTGCGGATCGATGGGCATGAAGCGGTGGCGCTCGACGATGTAGCGCGCTTTGGCGACGTAGTAAAACTCGTCGCTGATCAACGGGTGGCGGTAGTGGGTGAGGACGATCGCGCCGTGCGCCGCGAGAATGGCAACGAGCAGCCACAGGGCGGGATCTCGTCGCATCGCGAGTAGCATACCAAGCCGTGAGCATCACCTTCGCCGTCTGCGTCGAGCCAGGGCCGCACCGCCTCGAGTACAAGGCGGCGGCGCTCTTCCTGACCATGCGCCGGAACATGGGGGCGCTGTCGCAGTCGGCGATTCGCGCCTACGCTCCGCGGCCGGGACGTGGCGTGGCACCGTGGCTGCGCGAGATGATGGAAGCGCTGTCGGTCGACTACGTCGACGCGCCGCTCAACGCCGCGCACGCGGACTATCCGCTGGCGAACAAGCCGCTCGCGCTCGCGCACGCGGAGGAGACGTCATCGACGGAGTTTGTCGTCTTCCTCGACAGCGACATCCTGGTGTGGGGCGAGCCGCGCGCGTTCCTCCTCGAAGGCGGCGTCGACATTGCCCTCGTCGCCGACACGACGAAGACGACGGCGTCGGCCGGCCCGGGCGATCCGTTCGAGGAGTATTGGATGAAGCTGTACGACCTGGTCGGCGCCACGGCGCGGCCGTTCGTCGTCACGACGCTGACGAAGGAGCGCGTGCGGGGGACGTGGAACAGCGGCGTCGTTCCGCTGCGCCGCAGCGCCGGCATCGCCGCGCAGTGGCGCGAGGCCATGCTGCGGCTGCTCGAGGACAACTTCGCGCCGGCGCAAGCGGTCTACCTCCGCGAGAACAACGTCCTCAGCGCCGTGGCCGCGGCGCGCTACGAGCGCTTCCTGGAGCTGCCCGTGACCTACAACTATCCGGTGCAGAACTGGGACACGATGTCGCCGCCGCCGGAAGAGGCGGTGCTGTGGCATTACCAGCCGTTCCTCGACCGCACGTTCCGGCGCTTCGCCGCGCGCATCGACGGGGCGCGCTCGCTGCAACGGCGCATGGCGCTGACGGAGGCGCTCGTGGCCGACCTGCGCGTGAATTACCGCAAGCGCATCGGCGTCGACGAGACGGTCGCCCAATTGCTGCGCCGCCGCCTCCGCCTGGGGCCGCGCCTCCGCGCGCTCGTCGGCCGCCCCAAGCCGACCGATTCAGCGTAGCTCGTACAACACCGCGTGCGGGAAGCGCCTGCGCGGGACGAGCGCGTACGGCAGTCCGAGCTGCGCGTAGGCATCGTGGCCGTCTTGCAAGGTGGCGACGAAGTAGCGCCGCTGTGCCGCCGCCAGCGACGCGCGCACGGCCTTCGCGTCGGAGTCGAACGGATATTCGACGAAGGCGGCCGCGCCCGCGCTGTAGAGGCGTACGGCGGCGTCGAGCGGCGGCATGACCAGCACGCGCCCGCCGGGGGGGAGCCTGCGGACGACCGCGGCGATCTCCGGCGCGTCGCGCAAGGCGGGATGGTCGATGAAGTCGTCCCGACTCGTGACGCGCAGGGCGTTCGCAGCGAGGAGCAGAGCCGCGACAGCGGCCGCAATCCCGGCTCGCGGCAGTAGCGCGAGCGTGTCGGCCGCGGCGATCAAATACAGCGGCAGGACGAAGATCCAGACGCGCGGGAACGGTACGTTGCGCAGCAGAAGGAGCATCGGAACGATGGCCACGAGGGCGCTGCCGAAGAGAACGCCGGCGGGACGTCCGCGCGCGATGGCCGCCGCCGCCGCGGCGCTGAGGACGACAGCGAACGGCATGGTGAAGCTGGTGTTCCAGCGCGTCCAAGTGCCTAGGAAGGAGAGGGGGAGCTGGTGTCCGAGCGCGTCGTAACTGTAGGTGACGGCGCGGACGTTGCCGTCGGCGACCATTGAGGCAGGGCCGCTGACGACGAGCGTCGGCAGGTAGAGCACGAAGGCGAGGGCGGTGGAGGCGACGGCGACGTAAACGATGCGCCGCCAGGCGCGCTCGGTGATCGCCGTCCACATCGCCCACGCCGCCGCGGCGAAAAGCATCGTCGGGATGGTCCATCCGCCGACGGCGATGAGCAGCGCGCGCAAGCGGTCGTCGTCGATCAGAAAAAGCAGGACGAACACGAGAGTGACGATGGTGTAGCCGCGCGCTTGCGCCGAGTACTCGACCAGCGGCGTCGCCGCGGCCGCCAGGGCGGTGGCGATGGTTGCCGCCCAATCGCCGGCGACGCGGCGCGCGAGGAAATATGTTGCCGGCAGCAGCGCCACGCCCGCGGCGAACGCCGGCAGCCGCAGCGCCCACAGCCGGTTGCCGGCCACCGCGTGCACGCACCAAACGAGCAGCGTGTGGAAAACGTGGTTGTTCGGAAAGAGGTAGCGGCTGAGGAAGAAGAGCGGCGACTTCCAGACGAATTCGACGACCGTGAACGCCTCGTCGTAGTGCGGCGGACCGAAGAGAAGAATCGCGCGTACGACGATGCCGATCGCGAAGATGACGATCGCCGCGCGCGAAGGCCCCTCTCCCCGAGCCGCGGGGAGAAGGTGGCGCGCAGGGCCGGGTGAGGGGTGCCACGCGGCAAGGATGGCGATCGCGACGACGACGATCCCGCAAACGACGGCGCGCGTTCGTACGGTACGCACCGTCGCCTCTTGCACCGCATGTCCGGCCTGCGCGTCGAACAGCGCGCGGGGTGGCCGGGCGGCGAAGGCAAACAGGAGAACGGCCCCCGCCAGCAGCAACACGGCGGCAAGGCGTCCCGGAGGCATCGCCGCGAAGTTTAAACTGCCGGCGATGACGCTCCGCCGCCGTTTGGGCGCGCTGCTTTACGACTGGCCTCGCTTCGAGCGCCGCCTGCGCGGCCGGTGGGTCCTGATCTGCAATCGCAATGAAAAGCTCAACGTGCACGGAACCGGCGCGCGTTGCGACTGGCAGTTCACCTCGGAGCTCCACATCGCCAACGTCTTTTCCTCGGCCGCCACGCGCCTGATGCGCCGCGCCCTCGACGACTGGCCGATCCGCTTCGACGAGAACGTCCGCGCCGGCGACGCCATCGACGTCACCTTCGTCATCGGCCATCGCGGTACGAGCCGCCTGCCGCATCTCCTGGCCACGCTGCGCACGCTGGCGGCGCAGCGCGGCGCGGCCATCGAGTGCATCGTCGTCGAGCAGTCCGCCGCGCGCGAGATCGAAGCGCATCTCCCGCCGTGGGTCCGCTACGTCCACACGCCGGTTTCGCCGTCGTACGACTACAACCGGGCCTGGACGCTCAACGTCGGGGCGCGGCTGGCCCGCGGCGAGGTGCTGATCCTTCACGACAACGACATGCTCGCGCCGGAGCGCTACGCGGCGGAGGCGCTGCGGCGCGTGCGCGAGGGGTGGGACTTCGCCGATCTCAAACGCTTCACGTTTTACCTTCCCGAAGTGACGGCGCAACAATTTTTCGCCGGCGCGCCGCTGCGGCCGACGCCCGCCACCGTCGTGCAGAACCTGCAGGGAGCGAGCATCGTGGCCTCGAAGCGCGCCTACTTTGACATCGGCGGCTTCGACGAGACCTTCGTCGGCTGGGGCGGCGAGGACAACGAGTTCTGGGAGCGCGCGGCCACGCGCCGGGTCTGGAGCTGGGGTTATCTCCCGTTCGTGCATCTTTTCCACGCGGCGCAGAAGGAGAAGCTGCGCGGCAGCGAGGCTGCCGGCATCCGCCGCTGGCGCGAGGTGTCAGAAGTGCCGGTCGAGGAGCGGATCCGCCGTTTGCGCGTGCGGGAGAGCGGGCGCGTCGACGGGCCCGCGGAGAGATAATGGACGCCTTGTCGGACGAGATCCATCGGCAGGTCGCGGACTACTACAGCCGCAAATTCCACGAGCATGGCGCGACGGCGCGGGGGGTCGACTGGAAGAGCGCCGAGTCGCAGTACAACCGTTTCCGGCAGCTGGCCCGGGTCATCGAGCGGACGCCCTTTTCCATCCTCGACGTCGGCTGCGGCTATGGCGCATTCGCCGATTTTCTGCGGGAGACGCACGCCGAGTTTCGCTATGTCGGGACCGACATTTCCGAGGACATGGCCGCCGCGGCGGCGGAACGTCACCGGCATGACCCGCGCGTCGTGATCGCGGGATCGCTCGAGGACGCTCCGGTCTGCGATTACGTCGTCGCCAGCGGCATCTTCAATGTGCGCCTCTCCACGCCAGACGCGGAATGGTGGTCTTACATCCTCGGCGTTCTGCAGACGATGAGCGCGAAATCGCGCCACGGTCTGGCCGCGAATTTCCTGACCTCCTACTCCGATCCCGAATACATGCGCGATGACCTCTATTACGCCGATCCGCGCGCCGTATTCGACTGGGCGAAGCGAAACCTGTCGAAGCAGGTGGCGCTGCTGCACGACTACGGCCTCTATGAGTTCACGCTGCTGGTGCGAAAGGTCTTGGAATGAAAAAGAAGCTCGTCATTTTCGGCGTCGGCGATTTCGCCCGCATCGCCCATTTCTATTTTCGCCACGACTCCGAGCTCGACGTGGCCGCGTACTGCGTCACTGACGAATTCCGCAAACAGGACGAGCTCATGGGGCTGCCGGTGGTGTCGTTCGAGGCATTGACCGAGACGCACCCGCCGTCCGATTTCGCCGTCTTCGTCGCCGTCGCCTACAGCCGCGTCAACAAGGCCCGCACGGAGGTGTTCGAAAAAGTACGCAGCCTCGGTTACCAGACACCGCGCTACGTCTGCTCGAAGGCAACGACCTGGCCGGATCTCGACGTCGGCGACGGCTCGTTCATCTTCGAGAACAACGTCATCCAGCCGTTCGTGAAAATCGGCTCCAATACCGTGCTCTGGAGCGGCAACCACATCGGCCACGACTCCACGATCGGCAACAATATCTTCATCGCCTCGCACGTCGTGATCTCGGGCAATTGCCGCGTCGGCGACAACACCTTCATCGGCGTCAATGCCACCGTCCGCGACGGCATCGCCATCGGGAAAAACTGCGTGATCGGAGCGGGCACGGTCATCCTGAAAGAGGCGCCGGACGGCTCGGTCTACCGCGCCGAGGCGACGCAGCCGTTGCCGATCGCCAGCGACGCCCTGCGTAAGATCTGATCAGCCCCAGATGTAGCGCGGCGCGTCGGGTCCGGTCATGAAGAGCAAATCGAGGATGCTCACGGCCGGATCGTACGGCGGATGGAGCTGCGGATATTCGGGGTAGCGGTAGTCGATGTACTCGAGAGCGATGCTCGCCTCCGCGAGTTTCTCATCTTCCATGTAGGCCCTGGCGCTCGGCCCGCTGAGATACGACGTGGCCCCGACGGCGCGGAGGACGGCGATGAGGCGGTCCGTCTTGCGGCCTTCCACGCCGAGGCTCGAGGAGCGGACGAATCGCGTCTGTGTGATTCCGAGCTCGCGCGCGAGGTCGATGGTCGTGGCGATGGTGAAGTCGGCCAGCAGCGGCGGCGGCGCGGCATACGCCGCGGTCAGCCAATCCTCGTAGCGCTTGAAGAACGGCGCGCCGGCGTAGGCGTGCCGCAGCGTGGCCAGGTGCGTCTTCGGCCAGCGGCCGTCCGCCGTCAGGATCTTGTTGATCGGCGTGTGCTCGATCTGCGCGCCGCGGCTATTCACCGGAATGGTCAGCCATTGCGTTCCGTGCGCGGTCTTGATGCGGTTGCGGTTGCGCCAGCCGCGTTTGTCGTATTGCACGTCGTCGTAGAAAACGAAGACGTCGGCGCGGCGGATGAGGTCGAAGTAGCCGCGCCACGGAATGTACGAGGGCTGCACGATCACGCAACGCACGGGGCCAAGATACCGCGGCCGGCGACTGCGGTAGACTCTGACGATGATTCACAAAGCCGGGATCGCCGTCTGCATCGTCTTCACGGTCTACGGTCAGATCGCCGCGAAACTGGCGGCGCGGAGCCTGGGAGCCTTCCCCGAGGCTTGGGCGGCGCGCGCCTCCTACATGACCCGCCTCCTGGCCAATCCTTTCTTCATCAGCTCTTTTGCCGCGGCGGTGGTGGCGGCGCTCGGCTGGATGGTGGCGTTGTCGGGGATCGAGCTGAGCAAGGCCTATCCCTTCATGAGCCTCAATTTCATATTGGTGTTGATGCTGAGCGCTCCGCTGTTCGCCGAGCCGATCACGGTCCAGAAGGCAGCGGGCGTGGCCCTGATCGTCATCGGCGTGGTCGTCGGTTCGGCATGAGCTGACATGCGGCTGTCGATCGTCACGACTCTGTACCGCTCCGCGCCCTACATTGAGGAGTTCTGCCGCCGCGCCGGCGAGGCCGCCGCGCGCATCACGGACGATTACGAGATCGTGCTCGTCAATGACGGCTCGCCCGATGATTCCCTCGCCGTCGCCGTCGCCGCCTATGAGCGCGATCCCCATATACGGGTGATCGACCTGTCGCGCAATTTTGGGCATCACCGGGCCATGATGACCGGCCTTGCCCACGCCCGAGGCGACCGGGTGTTCCTCCTCGACGCCGACCTCGAGCAACAGCCGGAGCTCTTGCCGCAATTCGCCGCGGAGATGGAGCGCAGCGGCGCCGACGTCGTCTATGGCGTGCAGTCGAAGCGCACCGGCGGCCTCGGCGAGCGGGTCATCGGCAGTCTCTATTACAAGCTGTTCAATTTTCTTTCGTCCACGGAGATCCCGGCCAACATCGTCACCATGCGCCTGATGACGCGGCGCTATGTGGCGGCGCTGGTCCGCCACCGCGAGCGCGAGATTCTCATCGCCGGCCTGTGGGTCATTACAGGCTTCGAACAGGTGCCGCTGGAGATCTCCCGCATCGCCAAAGGATCGACGACGTACACGCTCAAGAGAAAAATGACGGCGTTCGTGAACGGCATTACCGCGTTCAGCAACCGCCCCCTCATCTACGTCTTTTACATGGGCATGACCATCAGCTTCGTCTCCGTCATCGCCGCCGCCGTGCTGGTCGTCCGGAAGTTGTTCTTCGGCTATTTCCTGGCCGGCTGGCCGTCGCTCATCGTCTCGATCTGGCTTCTCGGCGGGCTGACGATCTCCTGTCTCGGCATCATCGGCATCTACATCGCCAAGCTGTTCAGCGAATCGAAGCGCCGTCCCTACGCGATCATCCGCGAGGTCTACGAGCGGCCGGAATGAGATGGGTGAAGAAGGGGCTGATCTTCGCGCCGCCGGCCGGACTTGGTTGGATGCGCACTCACGCCTCCGTCCCATGCGCCGACCCGCTCGGCGGCCACCGCTACCGCGTCTACTTCGCCGGCCGCGATGACGCCGGGCGCTCCCAGACCGGATTTTTCGAGATCGATCTGCGCCGTCCCCACGAGACGCTGCGGGTGAGCGCGCGCGCCGTGGTCGCGCCTGGCGCGCCTGGTCTGTTCGACGATGCCGGGGCGATGCCGACGTGGATCCTCACCCGCGGCTCCGAGAAGTTGCTCTATTACATCGGCTGGAACACCGCCACCACGGTGCCGTTCCGCAACGCCCTCGGCCTGGCCATCAGCCGCGACGGCGGCGAAACGTTCGAGAAGCTCTCCCGCGGTCCGATCCTCGACCGCAGCCCCGCGGACCCCTGCTTCGTCGCCAGCGCGTGCGTGCTCCCCGACCAGGGCCGCTGGCGGATGTGGTACTTATCGTGTATCGGTTGGGAAATGGTGCGCGGGAAACTCCAGCATCGCTATCACATCAA
Organism: Thermoanaerobaculia bacterium; assembly: GCA_036522835.1. GTDB lineage: Bacteria > Acidobacteriota > Thermoanaerobaculia > Gp7-AA8 > Gp7-AA8 > DATDFB01. The sequence continues at coordinate 9,687 of DATDFB010000097.1, forward strand.
ATACGCGGAATCGGACGATGGCATCGCCTGGCGCCGCGACGGGCACGTCTGCATCGACTTCCGCTCGCCCGACGAATATGCGATCTCCCGCCCCTCGGTCGAGCGCGACGGCGGCCGGTACCGCATGTGGTACTCGCATCGCGGAGCGTCCTACCGGATCGGCTATGCCGAATCGGCTGATGGCCTGCAATGGGCTCGTCGCGACGAGGACGCCGGCATCGATGTCTCGGCCGAGGGATGGGACAGCGAGATGATCGAATACCCGCACGTCGTCCGCCACGACGGCCGCCGCTATCTCTTCTACAACGGCAACGGCTACGGAGAGAGCGGCATCGGCCTCGCGGCTGAGGAATGATACGGATGCGCCGCGAGACCGCCATTCCCTATCAGGTCCAGTTCAACCGCCCGTACACCACGCAGCGGGAGCTCGGCTACATCGCCCAGGCCATCGTCAACAACCATCTCTCCGGCAACGGCCCGTTCACCCGCCGCTGCGAGTCGTGGCTCGAACAGGCCATCGGCGCGCGCCGGGCCCTGCTCACTCATTCGTGTACGGCCGCGCTGGAGATGGCGGCCATCCTCGCCGATGTTGGCGCGGGAGACGAGATCATCATGCCCGCCTTCACCTTCGTCTCCACGGCCAACGCCTTCGTCCTTCGCGGCGGCGTGCCGGTGTTCGTCGATGTCGAGCCCGGAACGCTGAACATCGACGCGGCAAAGATCGAGGCCGCCGTCACGCCGCGCACGCGGGCCGTCGTGCCGGTCCATTACGGCGGCACCGGCTGCGACATGGACGCCATCCTGGCCATCGCCGCGCGGCACGGACTGATGGTGATCGAGGACGCCGCGCAGGCAATGCTCTCCACGTACGACGGCCGCCCGCTCGGCAGCTTCGGCGCGCTGGCCGCGCTGAGCTTTCACGAGACGAAGAACGTCCACTCCGGCGAGGGAGGAGCGCTTCTGATCAACGATCCGGCGCTCGTCGAGCGCGCCGAGATCATCCGCGAGAAGGGAACCAACCGCGCGCAGTTCTTTCGCGGCGAAGTCGACAAGTACACCTGGGTCGACGTCGGATCGTCATTCCTGCCGAGCGACATGATCGCGGCCTTCCTGCTGGCGCAGCTCGAAGAGGCGCACGCCATCTGCGATCGCCGCCGCGCGATCTGGTGGCGCTATCACGAGCTGCTGGCGCCGCTGGAGCGCGAAGGGCTGCTGCGTCGTCCGGCCGTTCCCGAGGAGCGCAGCGTGAGCGGCCATCTCTACTTCGTCCTGGTCGAATCGCTGGAGGCTAGGACGCGGACGCTGGCCGCGCTCGAGGAGCGCGGGATCAAGGCCGTTTTCCACTACGTGCCGCTCGACACCTCGCCCGCCGGCCGCCGCTACGGGCGCGCCTGCGGCGAGCTTACCGTCACGCACGACGCCAGCGACCGCCTGATCCGCCTGCCGCTCTGGCCGGAGATGACGGAGGACGAGATCGATCTGGTCGTGCGCGCTCTGCACGACGTGCTGCAATCGTGAGACGCCCGGCGCTCCTCGTCGCCGCCTGCTTCGTCGTCGACGCCGCCGTCGTCGTCTTCCTCGGCGGCTCGATCGAGGCGGCGGCAATGTTCTCGATCTTCGTTGCCTTCATCGCCGTTCCGGCGATTCAGTTGCTTCCGCTGCCATACGCCATCCTCGCGGCAGTGCCGTGGTTTTTTTTGCGGAAGGCGTCGGGTGTGCCGCTCGCGGTCGACGCCGCCACGGCGGTAGTGCTCGTCGCGCTGGTCTGGCGGCGGCGGCGTTTCCTGCCGCAGGTGAAGTTGCCGGTCGTCACGTTCCTCGTCGTGCCGTTCGTCTTCGCTCTGGTGTGGCTAGGCTGGGCGGCGCCGGCCGGCCACGACGTCCGCTTCTACGGCCTCTTCGGCATCGACTTCGGCAACCTCGTCGCCGTCGTCTCGACGCTGCGCGTTTCGCCGCTGCTGCCGCTGTCGTACGTCGCCGGCGGCGGACCGCTGAGCTATCACTGGCTTTACTTCACGATTCCGGCGGCGCTGGCGAGCTTCGGCGGCGGCGCGATGCCGAACGCCAACGCGCTGATTCTGGCGAACCTGCTGATGGCCATGCTGCTCGTGCAGGCGGTGGCCTCCATCGCCTCGGAAAAGCTGGCCGCCGCGGTCGCGGTCTTCGCGCCGTTCACCACGTACTTTTATCAGACGATCTCGTCGCGCGTGCCTCTCGGACCGCTGGCGGTGCCGATGCGCAATCACCTGCTGCTCTCGCCGCTGAACAGCATGGTCACGTTCGGCAACAACACCGTGGCGCTGGTGCTGGCAATGGCGGCGCTCGCCGCGCTGGAGCGTTGGAACCGTGACGGGAAGCTCCGCGATCTCGCCGAAGGGTGCATCGCGCTCGCGGCCGTCGCCGGCTTCAGCATCACTCTCGTCTTTCCGCTGGCGCTGGCGCTCCTGGCGTGGATACCGCGCATACGCCGGCCGGCTTTTGCCGTCGCCGCCGCCGCCGCCGCCGGCGCGATCTTTCTGGCGATTCTGTGGACTCTGCATGTCCTCGGCGGCGACAGCTCGCGCCACCTTGCCCTCGCCTTCGACCGCGGCGCATTTCTGAAGATGGCCCTCTTCGGCATGGCGCCGCTGTGGCTCCTGGCCCGGCGGCGCGAGCTGACGATCTTTCACGCCGTGATCGCCGCGTGCGTCGCCGTGCCGTCGTTCGTCTACATTGCCGGCAGCCCCACCGGTGCGAGCGACTTTTCGATGAAGACGGCGACATTGATGGCCGTCGCCTTCGCGCCGCTGCTGGTCGTTCGGAGGTCGTTGCTGGTGGCGCTCGTCGTCGGCGCGGGGTTGATCCAGAGCGCCGCGTACGTGCTGCAGTTCCCGTTCTACCGCCTCCGCCACGTCACGACGAACGGCGTCTCCATCGAGCGCGACTATGCGAACGCGCTCGCGTGGGTCCGCGGGCACACGCCGCTCTCGGCCGTCGTGGCCGATCCGCACGAGCTGCGCAATCGCGACGAGCTCTTCACCGCCATCCTCGGTGAGCGCCGGGTCTGGCTGCCGACGGCTTACGCGAAGACGTACCTCATCGCCGATCTGCCGCCTGCGGTGTTGGCGCGCGAGACGATGCCGTTGGAGTCCGGCGACGCCGACGTGCTGCTGGTGCCGTACGCGATCGCCTCGCCGCGGTGGCGCGCGGTCCACCGCGAAGGATCGTGGATCGTCTACCGGCGGACGACGACGTAGCCCGCCGCGCGGCCGACGATCATCCCCGGCGCTGCCGCCGCGGCTTCCGCGTCGTTCTCGCGGCGCACGAAGAGGTCCCACTGCGTGCGGCCGGCCGGCAGCGAGATGAGGTGCGCGAAGAAGTGCCCCTCGTCGGGATAGCGCCGTTCGATGGCGCGGAGAAAGCCGGCGTTGAACGCCGGCCCGCCGCTGCCGGCGGCACGCGTCTCCAGCACGGCGGTCATCATGAAGCGGCGGTCGTACGTCGGAAAGCGCAGCGCAAACGACGGCGCCGGCGCGTAGGCGTAGACGACGGTCAGGCCTGGCCGCCGCAGCGGCGCGAGCACGCGGTCGAGCGCGGCGCGCTGCTCCTCGGCCAGCGCGACGATGCCGGCGTGCGTCCGCACCTCGGCGACGGTCGCTTTGATGGCCAGCAGTCCGGCGACGACGAGCAGCACGGCCTGCGCCGCGCGGCTCGTTGCCACGCGGCAGGCGAAGGCGAGGGCGATCATGGCCGCGAGCGCGGCGGGCAACAAATAGCGGTAGCGGATGTCGCCGAAGCCCTGCGCGGCCGTCGGCACGAGCCCCTTCGCCGCGGCGGCGAAGTTCAGGATCGTCGCCGTGAGGCAGAAGATCGCGATCAAGGCCAGCTCGCGGCGGCGCCACCAGGCGGCGACGAGCATGGCCAGCGCGAGCAAGAGCCAGAGATGCCAAACCTTCGCGGCCATCGCCGCGGTCATCAGGGAGCGCAGCAGGTCGCCCGCCGACGGCGGCGCGACCGTTCCCTCGCCGTACCAACGGCTGTGCGTGAGAAGAGCGACGACCCAGGCCACCATGTCGGGCCACCGCGCCGCCGCGGCGGCGGTGGCCAACGCGAAGCCTGCAATCGCGGAGAGGCCGATCGTCACCGCGTCGAGCGCGCGCTCGCGCAGAGTGCGTCCGCCGGCGAGCAGCGCGGCCAGTCCCGCCGCGAGCAACCACGTGCCGAAGACGAACTTCACGCCGATCAATGCGCCGATCGCGGCGCCGAGCCACATCGCCGCGCGGCGGCTGCGCTCCTCCGCGTATGCCGCCAGCGCCGTCATGGCCAGCGCCGCGAACGGCAGCTCGATCACCTCCGGGCTGGCGATCGCCGCTTGCCGCAGTGCCGCCGGCGCGAGCCAGAAAGTCCAGAGCACGGCGATCTGCAGCGGCGCCGGCAATGGCCGCAGCAGCCGCCCGCGCACGAGAAATAGCGTGCCGGCGAGCGTCAGCAACGCCGTCGCTATGTACATCGCCACGCGGTAGCGGTCGACCGCCAGCGGCGTTGGATCCATCAGCCGCGCCATCGCCGCGGCGAGAAGCTGGATGGGCGTGCCCGGATGGTCGATGTTCACCGGCGGATCGCCATGTAGCAGACGCAGCCCGTCGTAGAAGAAAAACATCTCCGGATCGGCGTAGGCGGCCCAGAACGGCCGCGGCCGGACCACGACCTTGGCGATCCAGACGGCCACGAAGGGCGCCACGCCGGCGAGCGTGACGAGCAGGTCGCGCCGCTGCATCACGGCCACCGCGCCGCCACCGCGTCGCCCATGTGCACGACCATCTTCGCGCCGCGTGTGTCGACGCGCCGGCCGACGTGCCATCCCGCGCCCGCCGCTGGCTCGCGCACGTCGGCGGCGAGCTCGGGGCGGTGGAACTTGAGCGGCGCCGCGAACGAGAGCTCCGCGTAGATCGGCTCGCCCGGCGCGTGGTTCTCCGCGATCGTGGCGAAGAGCGGCGTCAGGTCATCGACGTGCATGTACGTGCGGTTGTAGACGTCCTTCGCCACGCCCTGAAAAACGAAGGGAACGCCGAAGAGCAGCAGCAGCGCCAGCGCGGCCGGCCGCGCCACCTCCGACATCGACGACGCCACGAGCAGGTACAGACCGGGGAAGCAGGCGATCATCAGCCGCACCTCGCCGTACGGATAGAGATGCTGCGTGCTGGCCACGGCGATCAGAGCCGGCGGCACGACCGCGAACGCGACGAGCGTCAGTTTGCGCCGCGGTGCCATGCCCGGCATGGCCAGCGCCAGCGCCGCGAAGACCGCCACGATCAGCCACCAGAACGGCACGAGGTTGAAGGCCTGGCCGAGCCAATGCTTCGTGTTCGCGATGAGCGTCGGCAGCGAGTCGACCCAATGGTGTCCCGCGGCGAAGAACGCGTCCATGTCGCCGTGCAGTTGCGGCGTCCGGGGGCCGGGAGCCATCCAGCCGAACCACGCCAGCGCGAAGAGCGCGCCGGTGAAGAGAAATCCGAGGATGACGCGCCGCCGCCGCGGCACCGGAAGCAGCGCGGCGGTGACGACGATGAAGATCGGCGCGAAGAGCGTGAGGACGCTGGCGGCGGCGACGGCGAAGAATAGGAGCCAGTCGCGGCCACGGTCCGACTCCTGCGCGTTCAGGAACAGCACGATCAGCAGCACGCACGCCGACGCTTCGAGCGTGTATTGCTTCAGCCGCGCCGAGTAGAAGAGCAGCGGGCTGGAAAACGCCAGGAGGATGCTCCAGGCGAAGCGCGTGACGCGGTCGAGATGCGTGGCCGCGAAGGGGAGCGCCGCCGCCACGACGCCGAAAAACGCGGGCGGGCGCCGCAGCATCTCCACCGCGCCGCCGCGCAGCAGGCACCACGCTCTCTCGATGCCGTAGAAGAGCACCGGCGTGCTGTACGTGTGCGGGCGGAGGCCGCCGCGGCGGACGAGCTCCGCCACCCACACCTCGTCTTCGAAGAGCGACGCGCCGAGCCGCGCGCGCAGCGCCGCGGCGATGAGCACGAGCGTCGCGGCGGCCACTCCGAACCAGAGTCGCGATTCGTCGTGCTCGGCGCTCACGGCCGTATTCTATGCACGCATGCTCGTTCTCATCCTCGGCGGCGGGGGGATGCTCGGCCATCAGGTCTGGGCTGCGGCGCGCGCGCGCTTCGACGCCCGCGTGGCCGTGCGGCGGCGCCCGGAGTCGCCGCTCTTCGACGACGAGCGCGTGATCGACGGCTTCGACGCCGGCGATTTCGACGGCGTGCGGCGCGTCGTCGAGCGCGTGCGGCCGGACGCCGTGATCAATTGCGTCGGCATCGTCAAGCAGATCGAGGCCGACGACGCCGACATGCTCGCCATCAACGCCGAGTTCCCGCACGTGCTCGCCGGCATTGCGCCGCGGGTGATCCAGATCTCGACCGATTGCGTGTTTTCGGGGGCGCACGCTGTGCGCCCCTACCGGGAAACCGACGTTCCCGATCCTGTCGACATCTACGGCCGCTCCAAGCTCCTCGGCGAGCTCGACGCGCCGCACGTCACGTTGCGCACGTCCATCGTCGGCCGAGAGCTCGGCACGTCGCACGGCCTGCTCGAATGGTTCCTCGGTAGGGGCGCACAGCGTGCGCCCGTTCACGGCTACACGCGCGCGTTCTTCTCCGGCATCTCCACGCCCGTCCTGGCGCGCATCCTCTGCCACGTCGCCGAGAATCCGCTCCAAGGCCTCTATCACGTGGCGGGCGAAGCCATCAGCAAGTACGATCTCCTCATGCTCCTCAATGAAGCGTTCGACGCGCGCATCTCGATCGAGCCCGACGACAGCGTCGTCCTCGACCGCACCCTCGACGGCGCGCGCTTCGCCGCCGCCACCGGCATCGCCATCCCGCCGTGGCGCGAGATGGCGCGGGAGCTGGCGCGATGATCCTCGAGGGGAAGCGCGTCCTCGTCACCGGCGGCACCGGCTCGCTCGGCCAGGTCGTGGTGCGGCGGATGCTCACCGGAGAGCTCGGACGGCCGGCCAGGATCACCGTCTACTCGCGCGACGAGGCCAAGCAGAACGACATGCGCCTGGCCTATCACCACCGCCGCGAAGCGACCGACGACATCATCTACCAGACCTCCCGCGAGGTCCTCGGCTTCCGCATCGGCGACGTGCGCGACTACCCGGCCCTCGCGCACGCCGTGCGCGAGCACGACGTCGTCGTTCACGCCGCCGCGCTCAAGCAGGTGCCGTCGTGCGAGTACTTCCCGATGGAGGCGGTGCGGACGAACATCGAAGGCGCGGCGAACCTCGTGCGCGCCATCGGCGAGGGCGGCGCGGGCGTCGAGCTCGTCGTCGGCATCTCCACCGACAAGGCCTGCAAGCCGGTCAACGTCATGGGCATGTCGAAGGCGATCATGGAGCGCGTTCTCATCGAAGCGAACATGGAATGCCCGTCGACGCGCTTCGTCTGCGTCCGCTACGGCAACGTCGTGGCCTCGCGCGGCTCGGTCGTGCCGCTGTTCCTCGAGCAGATCGCGCGCGGCGGCCCGGTCACGATCACCACCGCGGAGATGACGCGCTTCCTCCTCACGCTCGACCGCGCCGTCGACACCGTCTTCGCGGCCATGCGCGACGCCAAGCGCGGGGAGCTCTTCGTGCCGCGCGTGCCGGCCGCGAAGATGACCGACGTCGCCGCGGCGCTCATCGGCGATCGCCCCATCGGCGTCGTCGTCACCGGCGTCCGTCCCGGCGAAAAGATCCACGAGATCATGGTCTCCGAGGAAGAGGTGAATCGCACCACGGAGCGCGGCGGCTACTACGTCATCCTGCCCATTCTTCCCGAGCTGCGCGCCGCGGGCGACTTCACGCCGGTGCTGCGCGGCGAGTATTCGTCGGCCGAGGTGACGCTCGACGTGCCGGCGCTGCGCGAGCTGCTGCGCGCGGAGACGGGCGGATGATGAAGGTCGTGACGTGGTTCGGCACGCGGCCGGAGATCATCCGCTTGAGCCGCGTGATCCCGGCGCTCGACACGCACTGTGCGCAGACGCTCGTGCATACGGGGCAGAACTACGACGAGTCTTTGAGCGATGTCTTCTTCCGCGAGCTCGGCGTGCGCCAACCCGACCACCACCTCGGCATCGCCGCGAGCGATTTCGGCGCGCAAGCGGGCGCCATCGTCGAGAAGTCGTACGCGTTCTTCCGCGAGGCCCGCCCTGACCGCCTGCTGATCCTAGGCGACACGAACAGCGGCCTCGCCGCGCTCAGCGCCGCGCGCCTCGGCATCCCGGTCTACCACCTCGAGGCCGGCAACCGCGCCTTCGACGACCGCATCCCCGAGGAGATCAACCGCCGCGTCATCGACCACTGCTCGACCGTGCTGATGCCGTATACGCAGCGCAGCAAAGAGCATCTGCTGGCCGAGGGGATCGAGCGGCGGCGCATCCAGGTGATCGGCAATCCGATCTACGAAGTGCTGAAGTCTTACGAGCGCCAAATCGAGGCCTCGGACGCGCTGCGGCGGCTGTCGCTTCAGCCGAAGTCGTATTTTCTCGTCACCCTGCACCGCGCCGAGAACGTCGACGCCGCGGAGCGGCTGGCGTCGTTTTTCGAAGCACTGAATCGCCTCGATGGACCGGTGATCGTGAGCGTCCATCCGCGCACGGCCGACAAGCTCGCGCGCTTCGGCGTGAAGGCGCGCGAGCACGTTCGCCTGCTGACGCCGCTCGGGTTCTTCGACTTCGTGAAGCTCGAGCAGAACGCGAAGTGCGTGTTGAGCGACAGCGGCACGGTGCAGGAGGAGTGCGCGATCTTCGGCGTGCCGAACGTGACGCTGCGGGATACGACCGAGCGGGCGGAGACGATCGAGTGCGGAAGCAACATTCTCAGCGGCGCGGACCCGGCCGACGTCGCGCGCGCCGTGGCCATCGCGCTCGCGTCCGGGCCGTGGTCGCCGCCGCCGGAGTACGTGGTGCCGAACGTCTCGCAGGCGGTGGTGAAGATCGTCCTCGGCTATGCCTAGGGTCTCCATCGTCATCCCCGTCTACAACGGCGCGAACTACCTCGCCGAAGCGATCGACAGCGCGGTCGCGCAGGCGGAGGCGGAGGTGCTCGTCGTCGACGACGGCTCGACCGATGCGACGCCGTCGATCGCGCGGAGCTACGGCGATCGCATCCGCTACATCCCCAAGCCGAACGGCGGCGTCTCCTCGGCGCTGAACCGCGGCATCGCCGAGATGCGCGGCGACTACTTCTGCTGGCTGAGCCACGACGACCGCTACCTGCCGCAGAAGACGGCGCGGCAGCTCGCGTTTTTCGATGCTCATCCCGAGGCGCGCATCGCCGCGTGCGACTTCGAGATCATCGACGGCGGCGGGAGCGTTGTCGACGTCTACCGTGCTCCGCGCAGCGTCGTCCGCAGCGGCTTCGAGCTGCTGGAGACGTGGGTCTTCGGCTGCGCGCTGATGATCCACCGTTCGTGCTTCGACGTGCCGTTCAACGAGTCGAACCGCACCACGCAGGACCTGGAGATGTGGATGCAAATCCTGTCGCGCAACGCCATTCATTGGGTGCCCGAGGTGCTCTGTCAGTTGCGCGAGCACGCGCAGCAGGGGAGCCGCACGGAGTCGCGCTACGGCCGTGACAAGGACGAGCTCTTCGCGCGCACGATCGAGCGCTACGACATCGCTTTCTTCGATCCCGGCGCCAGCACGCCGCCCACCCGCGCCGCCGCCTACCGCAGGCTGGCCGAGGATGCGATGCGGCGCGCGTCATGGCGCGGGGCGACGCTTGCTCTCGCGCGGGCGTGGAGCGAGCAGCCCTCGGCGTGGTTGGCGATGGCGCGCGCGTTGGGGCCGCGCGGCCTCACGCGCATGCGGAACGCGCGGGGCTTCGTGGCGGGGAAAACACGGAACGCGCTGCGACGCTTGTGGAGTGCGGCGGCCATGCC
>DATDFB010000098.1:0-32970 GCA_036522835.1 Thermoanaerobaculia bacterium
TTAGATGTGGGCGACAACGCGGTGCACCCGTAACAAATTCGTTTTCGCCCGCTGGTAGATCGGCGAGCCCATCAGGATGACCAGACGATCGCCCGGAACCCCGCGAGCGGGGAGAGGGACAGGCGCGAAGCGCCAGGGTGAGGGGCGCATGCTTCCCTATCTCTGAATCGCGTAGCTCACCTTGAAGAAGAACGTCCGATCGGCGCGCAACAGATCCGCCTGCGGGCTCAGCACGCGGTCGTCGCCGTAGCCGGCGAAGAGCACGGTCTGCCAGTTCAGTTTGTAGCTGTACAGCACCGAGCCGGTGAAGTTGCCGCCGTGGATGCCGCTGCCGGACTTCGTGTCGACGTATTGGCCGATGACGCGCAGGAGCGACCGCGCGGAGAAGCTGTACGTCGTCTTCAGGCGCTCGATCGTGGCGGTGTAAACGCGTTGGCTCTGCACGTCGAGCCATTCGCGCGTGGCGTTGACGTCGAACGTGATGCGGTCGATCGGGCGTACGGTCGTGGCCAGCGAGAAGTTCGTCTGGTGGCCGACGCGGCCGCTGCCGAAGTCGATCCCCTCGCCGAGGCGGCCCTGCAGCGTGATGCGGGGCCAGCGGCGGTGCGGATCGATCTGCAAGACCCACAACGCATAGTTCTGATCGAGGAGCCGATTGCCAACCAGGATCTCCTCTTTCGGACGGTACACGAGCTGGCCGGTGAAGTTCTTCGCGCCGAGGGCGAGGAGGCCGAACGAGACCGTCTGGAAAATCTTGTCGCCGCCGTCCTTCGCCGTCTGGCGGTCGAGGAAGACGTTCGGCCGGACGAAGCGGAAGAAGCCCTTCTCCGGGAAGAAGCGCAGGCCGCCGCCGCCGTCGATCTCGCGGTAGCCGACCTGCGGGAGGAAGCCGAGGTCGGCGCGGAAGCCGGTAGCGAAGTCGCGCGCTTCGAGGAACGAGTCGTACTTCTCCTTCTGGCGGTTCCACGTCGCCACGAAGGCGTTGCCCGTCGAATTCGCGTCGCCGAGGATGCCGATCGGATCGCGCGTGTCGCTGTGGAGCGCCTCGAACGAGATCTGGTCCGTGTCGTTCGGACGCCAATTGAAGTCGGGACCGAAGACGCGATTGTGCCCGCCGCCGTCGACCTCGCGGTCCGTGAGGACGAAGCCGGCGTAGGAGCGGCCGATGTCGTGCTTCACGCGCGCGATCGTGTCGTACGACTTGAAGTCCGCGAGCGCGAAGCCGGAGCCGACGGGACCGGGGATGATGGTCAGGCCGCCGCCCTTGTCGTCGGTGACGAGCACCGTGTACGAGGTCGACGGGCCGAAGTGGCCGGTGACGCGCGCGCCCCAGCGCGGATCGGTGATGGTGCGCGTGTAGGCGACCTGCACGGGCGTGTCGAAGAGGTCGAAGCCTTCCAGGAAGAACGGGCGCTTCTCGGAGAAGAAGACGGCGAAGCGCTGGTTCGTGGTGATCTGCGCGATATCGGACTCGATCTGGGAGAAGTCGGGGTTGTACGTCAGGTCGACGGCCTGATTCTGGCTCGGCGTCCACTTCACGTCGAGACCCGCATCCTTCTTGAGCGGCTCGCGCTCGAGCGGCGCGCCGAGATCGCCGTTCGGCGGGATGGCCGTCGACTGCGCGGTCACGTACGGCGCGGCGATCAGGTGCCCCGCCTTCGGCAGCCCGGCGAGGCCGACGATCGGGTGCATCCAGCACATGTAGCAGTTCGAGCCGCGCGGCACGGCGGCGCTCTGGTAGGCGTAGCGGAAGTCGCGCGGGTAGTTGCGCCAGACGAGGATGTTCCACGTCTGCTCCGGCTTGTCGTCATAGCGCAGCGACGAGAAGGGAATGGCGTACTCGGCGCTCCAGCCGCCGCTGTCGATCTTCGCGGCGGTGTCGTAGAAGAAGTCGGGCGAGAAGTCCTCGCTGAAGTTGGCGTCGTTGAAGACGCCGTCGGCCTGAATGCCGCGCGGGTTCACGCGCAGCTCCAGCGCCGAGCGCTTCTCGTTGCGCGTGTCGAGGAAGACGGCGATGTTGTCGTCGGTGCCGATGACCTGGTCGCGGTCGACGTAGGGCGCGCGGATTTTGTTCGGCTGCGGGTCCTCGCAGCGGATGCCGATGTAGAAGTACTTGTCGTCGTAGGTGAGGTGGACGATCGTCTTGACCTTCGGCTCGTTGTTGTTGCCGGGCGAGGTCTCGTAGAAGCGGTCGATGACGGCGGCGTTCTTCCAGCCCGGATCGTCGAGGCTCCCGTCGACGGTGAGGGCCCCCTCGGCGCGATGGATGTGAATAGGCGGCGGGGGCGGCGGGGCGGCGGGGGCGGGCTGGGGCGGATTCTGGGCAAAGCCAGCGGCGGCAACAGCGGTCGCAAGGATCGCAAAAGCGATTCGTCGCATCATCGTTGATTGGCTCTCCTACGAACAGTTACGTACTCAGACGGCGCGGGTTGCAGACGGTTGGCAATTACTTCTCGTCGACCGTCACGACCGCGCCCGCCGCGACGACCTGCGCGATGAGCAGCAGCGTCGAGACGCCGTGCAGCAATCCGAAACGCCGGCGCAGCGGATGTTCGCGCGGTAACGCGCTGATCGCCACGGCCGATTCCATGCGCATGGCCCGGACGCGTGTGTCGATCACGGCCTGCGCCGAGGCGAGGAGGATGGCGGCGAAGAGGATGCCGAGGACGATCGCGCGTGAGCGGCGCCACTCGATGGCCAGGAGCAGGAGCGGCGCGACGAGGGCGATGTAGTGCCAGCGCGTGAGGATCGCGCCGACGACGTTGGCCGCGTCGGTGGGCGTGGAAAGCGTACGGAATGCCGCGAGCGCCGCGACGATGACGAAGACGGCGCTGCCGAGCCAAAGGCTCTCGATCACTCGCGAAAGACGCCGCGTATGGCCTCCTCGTACGGCGCGCGGAGCACGCCGCGGTCGGTGATGATGGCGGTGATGAGCCGCGCCGGCGTGACGTCGAACGCCGGATGGCGCACGCTCACCCCCTCGGGTGCCACGCGCGTCCCGCCGATCTGCGTGACTTCCGCGGCGCTGCGCTCTTCGATCGGGATGGCCGCGCCGTTCGGACATTGCGGATCGATCGTCGACACGGGCGCGGCGACGTAGAACGGCACGTCGTGCGCGTTGGCCAGCACGGCCACGGTGTAGGTGCCGATCTTGTTCGCGGCGTCGCCGTTCGCGGCGATGCGGTCGGCGCCGACGACAACGGCGTCGAACGTCCCCTGCTGAAAAAAATGCCCGGCCATGTTGTCGGTGATGAGGGTGACGTCGATGCCTTCCTGATGCAGCTCCCAGGCGGTGAGCCGCGCGCCCTGCAGGTACGGCCGGGTCTCGTCGGCGAAGACGGCGATCGTCTTGCCCCCTTCGACCGCCGCGCGGATCACGCCGAGGGCCGTGCCGTAGCCGGCGGTGGCGAGCGCGCCGGCGTTGCAGTGCGTGAGGATCGTGGCCTGCGCGCCGAGGAGCTCGGCGCCGAAGCGGCCGATGCGGCGGCAGGCGGCGACGTCTTCGTCGAAGATCCGTTGCGCCTCGGCGATCATCGGGCGCACGCCGTGGATGCCCCTCCACACTCTCAACATTCGATCGATGGCCCACATCAGATTCACCGCCGTCGGCCGCGTGGCCCGCAGCTCCTCGGCTGCCGCGCGGACGTCGTCGCCGCGCATCGCCGCGAGGGCCATGCCGAACGCGGCGGAGACGCCGATGGCCGGCGCGCCGCGCACGACCATGTCGCGGATGGCAGCGGCGACTTCGTGCGCGTCACGGCACGTCAGGTACGTCGTTTCGGTCGGAAGACGGCGCTGATCGAGCAGCTCGAGCGCGTCACCGCGCCAATGGATGGGCTCAACGGGCATAGCTTTCGCGTCGATATACTAACGGCAGGGGACAGGGCACAGGTGACAGGGAACAGGTGGTTGACCTGTCACCCGTTCCCTGTGACCTGTGACCTCGGAGGCTCAATGACCAAAGTTGGAGTGAACGGATTCGGCCGCATCGGACGCAACGTGCTTCGCGCGGCGCTAGCCGACCAGCGCGGCGTCGAGTTCGTTGCCGTGAACGATCTCACCGACGCCGCCACGCTCGCGTACCTCTTCAAATACGACTCCGTGCACGGCACGATCGAGAACAAGGTCGGCCACAGTCAGAACGGCCTCACCGTCGACGGCCGGGAGATCCGCGTCTTCTCGAACCCCGATCCCGCCGAGATCCCCTGGAGCGACCTCGGCGTGGAGATCGTCGTGGAGTCGTCCGGCCGCTTCACCTCAAAAGACAAAGCGTCGCGCCACCTCAAGGGCAGCGTCGAGCACGTCATCATCTCCGCCCCGTCGAAGGACGCCGACGTCACCGTCTGCATCGGCGTCAACGAAGAGTCGTTCGACCCCGGCGCGCACAAGATCCTCTCCAACGCCTCGTGCACCACGAACTGTCTCGCGCCCGTTGCCAAGGTCCTGCACAAGGCCTTCGGCATCGAGATGGGGATCATGACCACGGTCCATTCGTACACGAACGACCAGGTCATCCTCGACCTCCCACACAAGGACCTGCGCCGCGGCCGTGCCGCCGCGCTGTCGATGATCCCGACCACGACGGGCGCGGCGAAGGCGGTCGGCCTGGTGCTGCCGGAGCTGAAGGGGAAGTTCGACGGCATCTCCGTGCGCGTGCCGACGCCGAACGTCTCGCTCGTCGACCTCACCTTCCGCACGCAGAAGCCGACGAACGCGGACGAGATCAACCGCGTGATTCGCGAGGCGGCGGACGGCGAGCTGAAGGGAATCCTCGCCTACTGCGACGAACAGCTCGTCTCGCACGACTTCAACCACAACTCGCACTCGTCGATCTTCGATACGACGTTTACGCGCTCGGTCGACGGCCACATGCACAAGATCCTGGCCTGGTACGACAACGAGTGGGGCTACTCGAACCGCATCCTCGACCTCATCGCCTACGTGGCGCGCGTGAAAAAGGAGTCGCTGGCCGTGTCATCCTGAGCGTGAGCGAAGGATCCCCCGCCGAAGGGGGTTCCTCGCTTCGCTCGGAATGACACTAGAGCATCACCATGATCCGCATCCGCACGCTCGACCATCTCTCCTTTCCGCGCGGAGCGCGCGTGTTCTACCGCGTCGACTACAACGTGCCGCTGGAAGGGACGCGCATCACCGACACGACGCGCATCGACGAGACGATTCCGACGATCCGCCGCCTTCGCGACGCCGGCGCCGCGCTCGTCCTGGCCTCGCACCTCGGGCGTCCGAAAGGGGAGCGTAAGGAGAAATACTCGCTGAAGCCGGTGCGCGAGGCGCTCGCCGCGAAGCTTGGCGCCGACGTGCAGTGGGAGGACGACTGCGTCGGCGCCGACACCGGGTCGCTACGCGCGGGCGAACTGCTCCTCCTCGAGAACCTCCGCTTCCACGCCGGAGAGGAGAAGAACGACGCCGCGTTCGCGAAGGAGCTGCGCCGCCTGGCCGACTTCTACGTCAACGATGCCTTCGGCGCGTGCCACCGCGCGCACGCCTCGATCGACGCGCTACCGCGCCTCTTTCCGCGCGAGAACACGGCGGGTGGACTGCTGCTCGAGCGCGAGCTCGAGTTCCTGCAGAAAGTCACGAATGCCTCGGAGCGTCCCTTCGTGGCGCTGCTGGGCGGCGCGAAGATCGCCGGCAAGATCGAGCCGCTCGAGGCACTGGTCAACCTCGCCGACACGGTGCTGATCGGCGGCGGCATGGCCAATACCTTTCTCGCCGCACGCGGCGTCGAGATGGGCGGCTCGCTCGTCGACAAAGACTCGATCGACGTTGCCACGCGCATCGGCGGTAGGGGCGCACAGCGTGCGCCCGTGCTGCCGGTCGACCTCGTCGTGGCCGACGATCTCGACGCGCCGCAGAAGATCGAGACCGTCGACGCCGCGGCCGGACTCGCGCCGGAGCAGAAGGCATTCGACATCGGCCCGCGCACGATCGCCGCGTACGACGCGGAGCTCAAGAAAGCGCGCATGGTGTTCTGGAACGGACCAATGGGCGTCTTCGAGAAGGAGGCGTTCGCGAAAGGGACGATGGCCATGGCGCGCGCCGTGGCCGAGGCCGACGCGATCACGGTGGTGGGCGGCGGCGAGTCGGTCGAGGCGGTGAAGGCGTCCGGCTACGCCGACCGCATCTCGCACATCTCCACCGGCGGCGGCGCGTCGCTCGAGTTCATCTCCGGCGCGGCGCTGCCGGGCGTGGAGGTCCTCCGGATTTGACGGAAGTGGAGATCAAGTTCGCACTCAAGGATCGGCACGAGCTCGTGCGCAAGCTGCACGATGCCGGCGGCCAGCGGCTCTACCCGGAGACGTTCGAGGACAACATCGTCCTCGACCGCCGCGGCGAGCTGCGCACGAAAGGCGCGTTGCTGCGCGTGCGCAAGTTCGGGAAGTACTCGATCGTCACGTACAAAGGCCCGATGTCGATCGAGGGCGGCGTGAAGTCGCGCGACGAAGTGCAGACGGGGGTGGAGAGCTTCGAGCTGGCCATCCAGCTCCTCGACGCGCTCGGCTACAAGCCGGTGTTCCGCTACCAGAAGTTCCGGGAGATCTGGCGCGTGAAAGACGCCGAGGTGGTGATCGACCGGACGCCGATCGGCGAGTACTTCGAGATCGAAGGGCAGCTCGACCAGATCCGCATGCTCGCCTCGGAGCTGGGCATGGAGATGGAACAGGCCATCCGGATGACGTACGTGGATCTCTACAAACAGGCGCGCCGCACGCGCGCCGATTTGCCCAACGACATGGTCTTCTCCCCCGAGCAGCTCTGATGCGGGCCATGATCCTGGCGGCCGGTTACGGCACGCGCATGCGCCCCGTGACCTACACGATGCCGAAGCTCATGGTGCCGGTCTGTAACCGGCCGCTGGTCGGGTGGGCGGTGGAGGGCTTGCTCGGCGCGGAGTTGATCGTGAACCTCCATCATTTCCCCGAGGCGATCGAGCAATATCTCCTGACCACGTACGACGCGAAGTTCCACTTCTCGTTCGAATCCGAGATCCTCGGCACGGGCGGAGGAGTGAAGCGCGTGCAGCCGTTGCTCGAAGGCAGCGAAGACTTCATCGTCGTCAACGGCGACACGATTCAGTTCCCCGACTACGCCGCGCTCTGCGCGGCGCGGCGCGAGCGCGACGCGCTGGCGGCGCTGTTGCTGCGCCATCCGCCGGCGGGCGACCGCTTCACGCCCGTGTGGCGCGACGGCGGCGCCATCACCGGCTTCGGCAAAGGCCACGGCGAGGCGCTGATGTTCTCCGGCGCGCACTGCATTGCCTCGCGCGTCTTCGGGTTTCTGCCCTCCGAGGGATTCTCCGGCATCGTCGAGGACGTCTACCAAAAAGCGAATGACCTCGCCGCCGTCGTCGACGACAACCCGCTCTGGTTCGACACCGGCACGCCGCGGCGGCTGATTCAGGCCTCGGCGGCGCTGCTCGACGCCACGGTGCGGGGGAAAGTGCCTGTCGTCGGCGGCTCGCACATCGACGGGGACTCGATCCTCGCCAGCTCCGCCCGTGGCCATGTCGTCCGTTCCACCGTCGGCGCGCGCAGCGTGGTCGAGGGCGACGTCCGCGACAGCGCCGTCTGGGAGGACTGCGTCGTCGCCCGCGGCGTCGAGCTCGACCGCTGCATCGTCGCGCACGGCGTCGAGCTGCGAAACCGCGGCCGCTACCGCGACGTGCTGATTTGCAAAGACGATCCGGCCATTCCGCGCGACGCACCCTATTTGGTTCAGGACAGCCTCGCAATCGCCGCGATCTGATGTGGAGTGCGGCGGCCATGCCGCCGCTGTCAGAGAGCCCACACCGCGACGCACCCTATTTGGTTCAGGACAGCCTCGTGATCGCCGCACTCCACAGGTGCTACGATTCTTGATCTCCAATGGCCAACACGTCCACCCCCGAGGCGGCCGCACGACGCCGCGTCATCTCCGTGTTTCTGACGCAGGGCGTGGCGGGATTCCTCCTCCTCGTTTTCATGACCGTGCTGCGCTTCCGGGAGACCGGCCTCATCGTCGAGCGCCTCGGCCCCGCGGCGCCGCTCCTCATCCTCATCTTCTTCGCCTTCGCGCTGATGCTCTCGCTCGTCAAGTACGAGCTGACGAACGTCATCTACGTCTCCTTAGGCATCACCGCGTACATGGCCATGCTCCCGCTCCTCGGCATCGTCATGACCGGCTGGATGGCCGTCGTCATCGCCATCGGCTCGCGCGTTCTGGCCATGGCCAAGATCGGGCCGGTCACGATCTCCATGGATGACCCGCCGCTCGAGATCACCAAAGCCTTCGGACTCTTCGGCACCTACGGCATTCCCGTCGTCGCCGCCGGCGCGCTGTATGAGCGCCTGGGCGGCGAGATCCCGACGATGCACGCCACGCAGACCATCGCCGCGAAGATCGCCGTGGCCGGCATCGCCATGATCTTCATGAACGAGCTGCTGATGTACCGGCCGATGAAGTCGTACGGCTACAACAAAGAAAAGATCACGAAGCTCTACTTCGCCGACGCGTCGATCTACCTTCTCAGCCTCCCGTACGCCGTCGTCCTGGCGCTCGCGTACGGCGAGATCGGCTGGGGGGCGGTGCTGGCGCTCGTCTTCACCGGCTCCGTCGCGCACCTCACCGGGCGCGGCTTGGCGGTCACGCGCACGAAGAGCGTCCAGCAACTGCAGCGCATCGCCTCGCTGACGAACATCGGCAAGACCATCTCGCTCCGCTACACCACCGACCAACTGCTGATGGCGATCTACACCGAATGCAAGAAGATCGTCGACTGCTCGCTCTTCACCATCGCCCTCCTCGACGAGTCGACCGACGAGCTCTGCTTCGAGCTCGACGTGCGCGACGGCGCGATCCTGCCGAAGGACCGCATGGCCGTCGGCGAAGGCTTGAACTCGTGGGTCGTCACGCACCACCAGCCGCTGCTCATCGGCAGCGTGGCCGACGAGATCCGCCTCGGCGTGAAGTCGGTCGCCGACTCCAAGGCGACCGAGTCGTGGCTGGGCGTGCCGATGATCGCCCGCGACCGCGTCATCGGCGTCATCTCCGTCGAGGGCTACAAGAAGCACGCCTTCACGCAGGACGACATCCTGCTGCTCACCGCCATCGCCAATCAGGCCGCGGTGGCCATCGAGAACGCGCAGCTCTACAAGGATCTCGAGGGACTCACGTACGCGCTCGAGCAGCGGGTCATGGAGCGGACGAACGAGCTGCGCGAGACGAACCTCCGCCTCCTGGCCGCCGACCGCTCCAAGAACCAGTTCCTCGCCAACATGTCCCACGAGCTGCGCACGCCGCTCAATTCCATCATCGGCTTCTCCAGCGTGCTCCTCGAGTCGGCGCGCAACGCCCTCGCGCCGCGCCTGTACAAGTTCCTCGAGAACATCCACACCGCGGGCAATCACCTGCTCGAGCTGATCAACGACATCCTCGACCTGTCGAAGATCGAGGCGGGGAAGATGGAGCTGCGCCCCGACGTGTTCGACCTCCGCGACACCATCGCCGCGGTCGAGCGCGTGATGAAGGGCTTCGCGGCCGAGGCCAACGTGCGCATCACGTCGAGCATCGACCGCGAGGTGCCGATGGTGCGGCTCGACGAAGGGCGGCTCAAGCAGATCCTCTTCAACCTGCTGTCGAACGCGGTCAAGTTCTCGCCGAACGGCGGCCCGGTGTCGATGGTGGCCACGTTCGTGCCGAAGGCGATCTCCCCGATCGACTGCGACGCGGTGCGCATCGACGTCAGCGACCAGGGGATCGGCATCCCCCCCGACGACCTCAAGCGGATCTTCGACGAGTTCTACCAGACGGAGCTCGGCCGGCGCTCGCACCGCGGCGGCACGGGCCTCGGCCTCTCGCTGACGCGCAACTTCGTCGAGCTCCACCACGGGCGCATCGACGTGCAGTCGACGCCGGGCAGCGGCTCGACGTTCACGCTCGTCCTGCCGGTCGATTACAACGAGGCGGCCGGCCCGTATAATGCGCGCCGCTATGGCGAACCGCACGTTCACGATCATCAAGCCCGACTCGGTGCGTAAGGGAAATTCCGGCAAGATCATCAGCCGCATCGAGGCGGAGGGATTCCGCATTCTCGGTCTCAAGAAAGCGAGCCTCTCGCGCAAACAGGCCGAGGGGTTCTACGCAGTGCACAAAGAGCGGCCGTTCTTTCCGTCGCTCGTCGAGTACATGACCTCCGGCCCCGTCTACGTCGCCGCGCTCGAGCGCGACGAGGCCGTGCCGCACCTGCGCAAGGTGATGGGGGCGACGGATCCGAAGAAGGCCGACGCCGGCACGATCCGCGCGGACTTCGGCGAGTCGATCGAGCAGAACGCGATTCACGGCTCGGACTCGGACGAGAACGCGGCCATCGAGATCGCGTTCTTCTTCGCGGGGTCGGAGCTGCTTTGATGTGGAGTGCGCCGGCAATGCCGGCGCTCTGACAGCGGCGGCATGGCCGCCGCACTCCACATCAAAGCGTCACGATGATGGCCGAGATCCCCTCGCGCTCCAGGCGCTCGCGCACCTGGAGCGCCTGCGCGCGCGTCTCGAACGGGCCGATGCGCACGAGGTAGAGCGTGGTCTTCTGAATCGAGGCCTGCTCGCCGAGCTTCGTGAGGCGCTCCTGCAGCGCCTTGGCGTTTGCCTCGATGGAGAACGCGCCGACCTGCACGGCATAATGGCCCGTTTTCGCGACCGCCGGCGCAGGCGGTGGCTGCGGCGCGGGCGCGGGCGGTGGTACGGGCTTCGGCTGTGGCTGCGGCACCGGCACGGTCTCGACGGTCTTGCCGCTCGCCGACACCTGCCGCCGCGTCTCCACGCCTTTGTGCTCTTCGACGACCTGCACGTTGTCGACGGTCACGGGGACGGGTGGGGGCGGCGGGGCGGGCGTGGCCTCGACCTTCGGCGTTTCGCCGCCCGCGGTCGGCCCGGCGACGGCGACGGTGTACGGCGCCGGCGGCTCGCGCTCGCCTTTGCCGAGGCGGACGACGTTGATGTCGACCTCGCCGCCGCCGGTGTCGACGATCCCGATCTGCTGCGCGGCCGCGTACGAAAGGTCGATCAGGCGATTGCCGATGTACGGCCCGCGGTCGTTCACGCGCACGCGCACGGTCTGCTGCGTCTTCGGATTCTTGACGTCGATCACCGTGCCGAACGGCAGCGTGCGGTGCGCCGCCGTCATCAGCAGCGGATCGAAGATCTCTCCGTTCGCCGTCGTTCGTCCCGCGAACTCCTGGCCGTACCAGCCGGCCACGCCGTGCGTGTCGTTCATACCCGCCAGCGCCGGCGGCGCCGGTTGCGGGGGCGGCGCCGTGGTGGTTGTGGTCGTCGTCGCCGACGTGCAGCCGATCGCGAACAGCAACAGCAGAGGAAGCCACCGTTTCATACCCGCACCTCGCCCACCTGGTCGTGAATTTCCGCGCGGTGCCGCTCGAGGATGGGATCGACCTCCTCGATCAGGAACCGCTCGGTCTGCTGCCGCGCCAGGCCGGTGTATGCCTCCGGCCGGGCCATGCCCTCGATCGTGGCGCGGTCGATGCCGAACAGCGGATCGGCGGCGATGCGGTCGAGCAGCTCCTCCGCCGATCCCTGCGAATGGATGCGCACGCGCTCGTGCAGCACCTGCCGGTCGCCGCCGCGGCGTACGCCCTCCATCATCAGATTCTCCGTCATCAGGAACGGCAGCTCGCGGCGGACGTTCGCGGCGATGACCTGCTCGCGCACGACGATGCCGCCGACGATGTTGTCGTAGATGAGCGCGATCGCATCCGCGGCCAGGAACGCCTCGGGGATGGCGATTCTCCGGTTCGCGGAGTCGTCGAGCGTCCGCTCGAACCACTGCGTCGCCGCGGTGAGCGCCGGATTGAGCGTGTTGACGATGAGGTGCCGCGCCAGCGCGTCGATCCGCTCCGCGCGCATCGGATTGCGCTTGTAAGCCATGGCCGAGGAGCCGACCTGCTCCTCCTCGAACGGCTCCTCGAGCTCGTGCAGGTGCTGGAGCAGGCGCATGTCGTAGCCGAACTTCGAGGCCGACTGCGCGAAGCCGCCGAGCGAGGCGACGACCTGCGCGTCGACTTTGCGCGAGTAGGTCTGCCCCGAGACCGGGTAGCTGCGGCGCATGCCGAGCTTCTCCGCAACGAGCTGCTCGAGGCGATTGACCTTCGCTTCGTCGCCTTCGAAGAGGTTGAGAAACGACGCCTGCGTGCCGGTCGCGCCCTTGACGCCGAGGAGCGCGAGCGTCTCGCGGCGGTATTCGACCTCGGCGAGGTCGAGGAGCAGGTCGTGCAGCCACAGCGTGGCGCGCTTCCCGACCGTCGTGAGCTGCGCGGCCTGGAAATGGGTGAAGGCGAGCTGCGGCGTGGCGCGCCAGCGCCAGGCGAAGTCGCGCAGCTTGGCGATGAGGTTGACGAGGCGCTGCACGACAATCGCCAGCGCCTCGCGCATCTGCAGGATGTCGGTGTTGTCGGTGACGAACGCGGAGGTCGCGCCGAGGTGGATGATCGGCTTGGCGGAGGGGGCTTGGAGACCGAAGGCGTAGATGTGCGCCATCACGTCGTGGCGGATCTCGCGCTCGCGGCGCTCGGCGTCGGCGTAGTTGACGTCGTCGGCAGACGTCTTCATCTCCGCGATCTGCTGCTCCGTGACCGGCAGCCCCAGCTCGCGCTCCGCCTCGGCCAGCGCGATCCAAAGCCGCCGCCACGTGCGGAACTTGTAGTCGGGAGAGAAGAGATACGACATCTCCCGGGAGGCGTAGCGTTCGGTGAGCGGGTTGCTGGCCGCGTCGCGCTTCACGGAGGGATTATAGCGGCGAGCCTCACGGGTCGATCGCTACCGTCGACGTCTCCCCTTCCGTGACGCTGACGGGGAGCGAGCGCGGCTTCGCTCCGGTCTGGCGAATCTCCAGCGTGTACGGTCCCGGCGCCGCCGACTCGATGAGCGTGGTCCGGCCGTCGATCCGAATCTCGGCGATGCCGTTGCACCAGCAGCGCACGTATTCCTCGCCATCCGGCTGAAGAAGGCGCGCCGTTGCGTGAATGTCGGAGCGCGACTGCAGCAGGAGCTTGCCTCCGCGGCGCAGCGGAATCCGCACCTCCGCCGGCGGTACGTCGGCGGCCACGGTGTGCGAGCCGTAGCCCTCCGCGGACGCCGAGAAGCGATACCGCCCCGGCGCGAGCGCGAAGCGCATCGAGCCGTCCATCCCCGCTTCGTTCGCGGCGGCCACGACGCGGCCTTCGGCGTCGCGGGCGATGGCATAGCCGGTGAGCGGGCGCCCGTCGCGCGCGTCGACGATGCGCACGACCGCGCCGTCGCTGCGCGTGAGCTTGATGACCATCGCCGGCGTCTCCACCGTTGCCGCCGCCGTGGCGAAGCCTTCCTTCTCGACGGCGATGGCGTTGACGTTGCGCGGCAGATCGAGCGTGACCCGGCCGTCGAGGCCCGTCGTACCGGTGATGACGGCATGCGTGCTCGCGCCGGTGTCGCGTCCGCTGACGGTGGCCTGCTCGAGGGGGAGACTCGTCACCGCATCTACGACCGTGACCGTGAGCGGCGCCAGGTCGATGTTGATGTCGATCGTCTGCGGACCGGCGATGGTGCGCTCGATCGAGTAGCTGCCGGTGCTGATCCGGTATCGCCCGGCCGTGACCTCCGCGCGGTACGCTCCCCCGTCGCCGGTCACGGCGTTGAATCCATTCCCGTTCGCGTCGTTGAAATCGATGCGCGCGCCGCTCACCGGCGTCCCATTGCGCAGCACGCGGCCGTCGACCGCGAACGGCTCGTCGAAATGGAGATCGGCGCGGACTTCGGCATGCGGCGCAACGTCGACGACCACAGGCCGGGTCGATCGGGACGCGCCTCCGGAAACCACCGAGGCGTAAACCGTGACCGTGCCGGTCGGCGCGTCGGACAGACGGTACTGCCCCGGCTTTTCATTGCGCCAACTCTGCGTCGATGCGTCGCCCGAGGAAGCGTAGACGGTGATCCGCTTTCCCTCCGGATCGATGCCGGTGATGTCGCCGAAAATCACCGCCGCCGACCTCGGCTTCGTCCGGATCGTCACGGCGTGCACGCGCTCGACATCGACGTCCGGCAGGGCGCCGTTGAACAGCTCTGCCGGCCGTTCGGTGCCGTAGCTCTCTCCCGCCGTGAGGTCGTATCGCGCCGGCGCGAGCCCTTCCAGCCGGAAGGCCCCCTGCTCGTCCGTTTGCGCGTTGGCCGACTCGGCCCCCGCCGCCGCTGACGTAGCGACAACGGTCGCGTTCGCGATGGGATCGCCGTTCGGCTTCACGACGTGCCCCGTCAGTACGAGACCGGCGGGAAGTTGAACGTTGAGCGTGACATCGTCGTTGCCGTTCGGCACTTGCCGCACGACGCGCACGAATCCGTTCTTCGTGAACAGAAGCATGAGTTGTGTCGCGTCGAGGCCGTTGACCTCGTACGTGCCGTCGCTCCCGCTCTCCGTCTGCTCCTGTGAAGGCGCGACGCCGACGCGAACGCCCGCGAGCGCGTCGCCGGACGCGGAAACGACTTTCCCGCGCACCGTTCGACCGCGCCGCAGCGTCAGGGTGATCTCTTCGGTCGTCTTCCCCGCTTCGATGACGACGCTTCGCGTCGCCGCGATGAAGCCGCTCGACTTGGCTGACACGGTGGCATCGCCGACGGGTGCATCGTTCCAGACGAATCGTCCCTCGGCATCCGCAAACTGCTTCGGCATCCCGAAATCCTCGGGACCGCGCTTCACCGAGATTTCGAACGAGGGAACCGGTGCGCCGGCGGCATCGACCACGCGGCCGCGCAGCACGCCGGTATCGTCGAGGACGATCCGCGCATCGGCCGCCGGCGCGGTGACCCGCAGCTCGCCATGCGCGCCGCCCTCGGTGAAGTACTGGAGGACGTGCGCTCCCGCGCGCACCGCCGGCAGCACGAAGGAGCCGTCCGCAGACGTTTCCGTCGGCGTCACGCCTTCCTCCCCGATCATGACGTTGGCGACGCCGCTGCCGTCTTTCCGCACGACGCGGCCGCGGATCTCCACGGTCGATTCGAGCGTGACCTCCAGAGGCTTGATCGCGCCGTGGACCTTCAGCTCCGGAATCGCGTTCGCGAGATATCCCTCCTTTGCGAAGGCCAGTGTCCAGGTCCCGTCCGAGAGCGGGAGGGAGAAGCGGCCGTCGCGGTCCGTACGCGGAGGATCGGCCAGGCGTCCGAGGAGCACGAGGTCGTGGCGCGTCGGAGTGATGTCGACGCCGGCGACGGGACGTCCGGCGGTATCTCTGACGATGCCGGAGACTTCGATGCCTTTGCTGACGATGATGTCCGGATCGCGGCCGCGCATGGTCTTGCCGTGTTGGATGTCCGCGCTCGCGCCCGGCGGCAGGCCGCGCTTGTAGGCGACGAGCCGCATCGTCTGCTCGAGCTCGAAAGGAAAAGAAGCGATGCGGAAACGGCCATCGGGTCCGCTCCAACGCGTGCCGGTAGGGGCCATGTCGGTCAATCCCTCGAATCCCGGCGTCTCTTCGTTCGTGCCCCTCTGGATGGCAACGAGGATCTGCGCGCCGGCGACCGTCGAGCCGTCTTGCGTATTTGCGACGACCCCGCTGAGCATCGGCGTGCGCTTCGCCACGAGATCCTTGACGACGCTCTTCCGCACGTCGAATTTCTCGTCGTCGAAGCGGTACGCGACACTGCTGCTGCTCACGGTGTACGTGCCGTCCGCCACACGCAGAGCGTACGCGCCTTTTTCGTCGCTCACGGCGAGCTCGTCGCCTGCATCCGACGCGAGCGTAACCGAGATTCCGCGCAGCGGCCGCCGCTCGGCGTCGCGAACGACGCCGCTCACGAGGTGCCGCGGAGCGACGCGAATCGTGGTGCTGCCGGCGGCGCTGCCGGCGAGATCGCCCACCTCGGCGGTCAACTCACGGTACTGCGACGGCGCACGTTCGACGACGAATGTACCGTCATCTGACGAGACCGCGATCGGGACGTTGTCGATGCTGACGCGCGCGCCCGCGACGCCGCGGCTGTTGCCGTCGACGACTTTGCCCTTCAACGGAAATGCGGTTTCGATGTGGATCGCGTCGCCCTGCGGCTGCGCGAGCACCACGTGCAGCGCCGCGCGCGGGTGCACGAGCAGCATAGCAATCGGGCCAGTGGGGTCGAGCGCCACCCGGCCACGGTCATTTGTCGACGTCTCGATTATCCCACCCTCGACCATCTGAATGACGCGCGCGCCCGCCAGAGCTCCGGCGGCCGATCGGAGCGTGAATTCGCGCCGCTTCGCGGAAGAGAGGCTGATGATCACGTCCGTGTCGCCGATCGCCTCTTCACTGAATGACGTCGCAAAGCCCGCTGCCTCGACGTGAACAATGACCGAGCCGGCGCCCTCGACCTGCAGAGTGAACGCGCCGTCCGCTGCGGACGTCGCAGTGGCGAGCACCGGGCGCTTTCGATTCGCCAGGGGAGCAACGATCAACTCGGAAAACGTCTCGACCGGATGAACGGTGATCCTCGCGTTCGCCACCGGCTGGCCGGCACCTACGACCCTGCCACGGATCGCGGCGGCCGCGGGCGACGCCAGGAGGAACAGCGAC
Organism: Thermoanaerobaculia bacterium; assembly: GCA_036522835.1. Taxonomy (GTDB): domain Bacteria; phylum Acidobacteriota; class Thermoanaerobaculia; order Gp7-AA8; family Gp7-AA8; genus DATDFB01. The sequence continues at coordinate 16,584 of DATDFB010000098.1, forward strand.
AGGACGGCGGTGGCTCGCATGGAGACCTCCGGAAGTCTCTCATTCTAGGCGCATCGCGTACACTGTTGTCGTGGCCGCCCCCCGCGTCGTGAAAGTCGGAATGCTGATCCTCAGCGCCTTCGCCGGCGTGGCCATCGTCTCGTTTTTTCGCAACACGGGCATCGGCGAGCTGCAGACCGCGCGCAAGCGCGTGGCGGCGCTCCACGCCGACATCGCCCGCGGCGAGGCCGAGAACGCCCGCCTGCGCGCGGAGATCGACAGCGTCAAGCGCTCCACCTTCGCCGTCGAGCGCATCGCCCGCGAAGAGCTCGGGATGTCGAAGCGCGGCGAGATCGTTTACATGCTGCCGAAGACGCGGCGATGAACTGCTCGTTCTGCCACAAGCCGCAGGACAAGGTGAAGCGCATCATCACCGGCCCTTCCGTGGCCATCTGCGACGAGTGCGTCGATGTCTGCGACGAGATCCTCCTCGACCCCGTCGCCGGCGTCGGCAATCCCGACCTCGCCCCGGCCTCGCGCTGCGCGCTCTGCGGCGCGCGCAACGAGGACCTCGTCACCGTCGGCGACCGCGGCGTGCTCTGCGCCGACTGCATCGACGCCGTGCTAGCGCTTCGCTAATCCCGCCGCGCGCTCGACCTCGGCCGCATAGCCGTCGATCACCTTCGCCACGATCTCGATCTGCTGCGACGCCTCCGTCCAGTTCTTCTGCTCGATGGCCTCGCGCACGCCCGGCACGGTCTTGACGCCGTAGCCGGTGTAGAAGCCGGGCGCGTAGATCTGGTGCCGGAACCACGGCCGCCGCGGCAGCCCGGCGTCGCGCGTGAGGAGCTGCTCGACGCGCATCAGCACCCGGTCGAGCTCCGCGGCGTTCGCCGGCACGCCCGGCGCCGCGGCCGCGTAGTCCTTCGCCGCGCGCTGCAAATGGGCCACGGCGTTCTCCAGCGGCGCGAAGTTGAGATACGGCGCGGGCGGCTCGGGCTTCGGCGGGACGTAGGTCTTCGTCGGATCGGCGGCGAGGACGTAGACGTTCTCGCGAATGAAGCGGTTGCGCTCGTCGATGTCGCGCCGCGTCGTGTCCGCGAGCTTCGTCAGCTCGTCGAGGTAGCGCGACAGCGTGTCGGCGAACGTGGTGAACTCGAACGGCAGCACGTCGGCGTTCGCCAGCCGCAGCACGATGCGGCCATTCGTCTTCGCCAGCGCTACGCCGTAGTCGAAGGTCGGATCGCCGAAGCGTATGTAGTGATCGAACGAGTCGTAGATGGAGTGATACGACCCGCCGCCGCCCTCCCCGCCGAAGCCGTCGTTCAGCGCGGCGACGCCGACGTGCTGGAGGAACGTGGTGTAGTCGGAGCCGGAGCCCAAGGCGTCGAGCCGGATGAGCTCGCGCTCGCGGTAGGCCTTCCGCTCCTCGGGCGCGTTGATGAGCGAGAGCTCTCGCGCGCGCAGGCGCTCGAGCACGGAGACGTTGCGCTCGGGATCGACGACGTCGCGCGCCGCCTGCGTGACCAGGCGCTCGAGCGTGTGCGAGCCGCCGGCGTCGAAGAAGCCGCGCGACGTGGAGTCGGTGTTGAGGTAGACGACGCCGTGCTGACGCAGCTCGCCGGCGTGCTCCTCCGCCCACTCGGTCGACCCGAGGAGACCTTCCTCTTCGCCGTCCCAGGCGAAGAAGATGATGGTGCGCTTCGGCTTCCAACCGCTCTTCGCCAGCTCCCCGATCGCCCGCGCCTCGGCCAGCTCCGCGACGAGGCCGCTGATCGGATCGCTCGCGCCGTTGACCCAGGCGTCGTGATGGTTGCCGTGCATGATCCACTGTTCGCCGCGCTCGCTCCCTTCCAACCGCGCCACGACGTCGTAGGCCGGCACGATCTTCCAGTCAAAGGCGAGCTTCATGTGCACGCGCGCGGGGCCGGCGCCGAGGTGGTAGGTGATGGGAAGCGCGCCGCGCCAGTCGGGCGGGGCGACGGGGCCTTCGAGCGCGCGCAAGAGCGGCAGCGCATCGGAGTACGAGATCGGCAGGACGGGGATCTTCGTCAGGACGTCGACGTCTTTGATGTCGAGGCGCTTCGCGCTCTTCGTCGCGCCGACGCCGGGCGTCAGCGGGTCGCCGGGATGCACCGGCATGTCCATGACCGAGCCGCGCTGCGCGCCGACGTCGTTGCGGTACGCGCCTTTCGGGTAGACGTCGCCGACGAAGTAGCCGTCGTCGCGCGGATCGGAGTAGATGATGCAGCCGATGGCGCCGTGCTCCGCCGCGACCTTCGGCTTGATGCCGCGCCATGAGCCGCCGTAGCGGGCGATGACGATCTTGCCCTTGACGTCGACGCCGCGCCGCTCGAGCTGGTCGTAGTCGGCGGGGATGCCGTAGTTGACGTAGACGAGATCGCCGGTGACATCGCCGTCAACGGAATAGGCGTTGTACACCGGCAACTGCTCCGCGGTCTGCCCGCTCGTCGCATCCTGCGGCAGCGGCGCCTCGGCGAGCTTCGCGGTGTACTTCTCCGGCGCAACGAGCTCGACGACGCGCGTCTTCGGCGTCGGAAAGAGGACGTCGAATTGCTCGATGCGCGTGTCGTAGCCCCACGATTTGAACAGCGACTCGATGAAGAGCGCGTTGTCGTGGTCGTACGCGGAGCCGAGGTGGTGGGGCCGCGCACTCAGACGTTTCATCCAGGCGCGCAGGTCGTCGCGATTCAGATGCGAGTCGAACTGCGCCTCGAGCGCATGCTCGTGCGCCGCGTTCGCGGCGGTGAAGCCGAAGATGGGCTTGTCGTCATTCGGTGCGGCGAAGATGAGGAGGAGTGCGGGAAGGAGGAGCAGAAGGCGGCGATGCATGGGGGTGCATTCTATGGCAGGCGCCGCCGGATACTCTTCCGAGTGGCGACCACCACGGCGCCCGCCGCTAGATCCTCAGCGGCTTCACGCACGACTCGCAGCGAGACAGCGACCTGTGCTTCCGGGTGCATCGGGGCAAGCCGCACCAGCCCCGCGTGCGACTTCCGGTCGCGAAAAATCAGCGCGCCGTAGTCGTGGTCGAGCGTGATGACGACTCGCTGCTCGCGCTCGGCGAACGCGAGAATCTCCTCGTCGCCAGGATCGCGCGGCCAGTCCTTGACGGCAACGACGTCATGACCTTCTCCGCGCAGCGCTGCGGTGACCGCCGGAGCAACGCAGTTGTCGACGAGCAGCTTCACTGATTCGCGAGTACCGGCTCGATGCGGTCGCTGTCGACAACGTGCGACGCGTAAAGCAGGCACGCCTTGACGTCATCCAGCTCGAGCCAGTCATAGGCGCTGACGATCTCCTCGGCCGTCGCGCCGTCCGCGAGCATGCCCAGCACGTGCGACACCGCCAGGCGATGTCCGCGAATGATCGCGCGGCCCCCGAAGATCTTCGGGTTGTACGTAATCCGCTCCAGCAATTCCCGCTCGCTCATCCTCGAAATTCTACCTCGGTATACTCGCCGCCCATGTGCGGCATCAACGCCATTTACGCATACCGCGACGGCGCGCCGCCCGTCGACGCAGCGGAGCTCATCGCCTGCCGCGACTCCATGCGCTTGCGCGGGCCGGACGGCGCCGATCACTGGCTTTCCGCCGATGGGCGGGTGGGGGTGGCGCACCGGCGGCTGGCCATCATTGACCTCTCGCCGGGCGGGGCGCAGCCGATGCGCCGCGGCGAGCTCGTCATCGTCTTCAACGGCGAGATCTACAACTATCGCGACCTGCGCGCGGAGCTGCGCGGCGTCGTGTTCACCTCGCAGTCGGACACCGAGGTGCTGCTGCGGCTGTACGAGCGCGACGGCGCGGCAATGCTCGGAAAGCTCCGCGGCATGTTCGCCCTCGCGCTGTGGGACGGCGCGCGCAAACGGATGCTCCTGGCGCGCGATCCGTACGGCATCAAGCCGCTTTACTACGCCGACGACGGCGGCACGCTGCGCGTCGCCTCGCAGGTGCGCGCGCTGGCCAGCGGCGGGAAGGTGTCGCGGCAGTTCGACCCCGCGGGCGCGGCCGGATTTTTTCTGCGCGGCACCGTGCCGGAGCCGTTCACGATGTACCGGGCCATCCGCTCGCTGCCGGCCGGGTCGTACGCGTTCGTCGATGCGAACGGCGTCGCGGAGACGCAGTACTTCTCGATCGCCGCGACGCTGCGCGATGCGGTGCAGACGGCGGAAACGTACAGCGACGCGGAGCGGCAAGAGCTCGTGCACGATGCAGTGCTGGAGTCGGTGCGCTACCACATGGTCGCCGACGTCCCGGTCGGCGCGTTCCTCTCCGCCGGCATCGACTCCACCGCCGTCGTCGCGCTGGCCAAAGAGAGCGGCGCGAGCGATCTGCAAACGCTGACGCTCCGGTTCGAGGAGTACAAAGGCCGCCTCAACGACGAGGCGCCGCTCGCCGCGCTCGTGGCCAAGCAGTACGGCGTGCGGCACGAGATCCACGATCTCTCCCTCGCCGAATTCAAAGCGGAGCTGCCGAAGATCTTCGAGGCCATGGACCAGCCGAGCGTCGACGGCCTGAACAGCTATTTCATCAGCAAGGCCGCGCACGAGCACGGGTTGAAGGTCGCGATGTCGGGGACCGGCGGCGATGAGCTGTTCGGCGGCTACACGTCGTTCCGCGACATCCCGCGCTGGATGCCGATCACCGCCGTCCTGGCCAAAGTCCCGCGCCTCGGCGACGCCGTGCACACGGTCAACACCGCGCTGGCGCGCCGCAGCCGCCTCGTCAGCCCGAAGATGGGCGAGATCGTCCGCTACGGAGCGTCGTGGGCCGGCGCGTACCTCGTCAAGCGCGGGCGATTCCTCGCCGAGGAGCTGCCTTCGGTGCTTGGCGAAGACATCGCGCGGGAAGGGCTCGAGCGGCTCGACGTGCTCGGACTCATCGAGCGCGCCGTCACGCCCGATCCCGGCAACGCCTACGCCCGCGTCGCCGCCCTCGAGTCGTCGCTCTATCTGCGCAACCAACTCCTGCGCGACATGGACTGGGCCAGCATGGCCCACTCGCTCGAAGTGCGCGTGCCGCTCGTCGACGCGCACCTACTGCGCAAGCTCGCGCCCGCGCTCGTCACGCGCAAAGAGCGCGGCAAGCGGATCCTCGCCTGCGCGCCGCGGCCGCCGCTGCCGGAGGCGGTGCGCCATCGCAGGAAGACCGGCTTCACGCTGCCGATCAACGAGTGGCTGAAGGAAGAAGGGCGCGTCGAGTTCGGGAAGCGCAGTTGGGCGCGCAAAGTCTACGAAGTGATGTTCGCGAGCGACCGCGGGCGCTATTAAAAAGAGTCCTGAGTCCTGAGTCCTGGGTGAACAACTCAGGACCCAGGACTCAGGACTCAGGACTCAGGACTCAGGTTTACTGTACGGTGATCGTGCGCGACATCCCCCGCCCGCGATGCCCATCCACCGGGCAATAAACCGTATACGTCCCCTTCTGCAGGTTCACCGTCATCGGCGCGGAGTCGCCGCGCATCAGATCGCTGGCGAGCTTCTCCGTCACGCCCGGCCCTTCGATCGCGAAGTTGTGCTTCATCGTGCCGGCGTTGGTGATCGTGAACGAGTGCGTCCCCGCGGTCAGCGTGTCAGGCATCTCGATCGTGTACTCCGTCAGCTGCACGTTGATCGCCGGGGCCGCCGGCGGCGGCGACTGCCGCGACGGCATCTTCGTCTGCGGCGGCATGACCGGGTTCATGGCCGTCGAGTTCTCCGGATTCGTCTGCGGATTACCGGTGGTCGTGGATGTCTTCGACGGCGTTGTCTGGCCGCGCGGGCCGGGACAGCCGGCCAGCAGCGCGAGCGCGACCGCGAAGTACAGCATTCGCATCGCGCACCTCATTGCTTTTTCGTCTTTGCGGCGGTGGTCGTTCCGGCCGTCGTGACGACCGTGGACGTCGTCTCCGTCGGCGTGGCGACCGTATGCGTCGTCGTGTTCGGCCCGGCCATCGTCGACGTCGTCTGCGTCGTCGCGCCGTGCACTTCCTCGGTGCCCGAGACCGCCACCGTCCCGGCGGTGCCGAGCTGCTGCGCGGCGTTGGCCGTGTCGGTGCCGACCGAGGCCGGCTCGCCGGTGCCGGTGGTGCCGGTCGCGGGATTGCGGTCCGTGGCGTTGCCGAGCGTTCCGGTCTCCGCCGGCTGGTCCTTCTTGCGGCAGCCCGGCGTGAGAACGACGGCGAGCGCGAGCAGCGCGATTGACAGCGGGTGACGCATCGAAAGACTCCTCCGTATTCAGAGGCACGCAAAAGGCATGCTCAGCATGGCCGCCAATCGACGTTGGGCCGCCGCGGCGATCGTGGCGATCGCGCTCCTGCGCGTCGCCGCGACGCACGCCGTTTTCTCGGAGACAAATGACGAGCCGATGCACGTTACCGCCGGCATTCAGATCTTCGAGGAGCATCGCTACGACGTCCAGAACCTCAATCCGCCGCTGCCGCGGCTTTTCTTCGCCGCCGGGCCGCTGCTGCTCGGCGCGCATCTCGTGCCGGAGGGTTTCTCGAGAACGCTCTACACCGCCGCGTATCCGCAGACGCTGATCACGGCGCGCGCCGGCAACCTCGTTTTCCTGTTCATCGCGCTCGTGGCGGCGTGGGCGTGGGCGCGCCGCGAGGCGGGCGATGCGGCGGCGCTTCTCACCGTGCTGTTGCTGGCGAATGAGCCGCTGCTCCTCGGCCACGCCGGCGTGACCACGCACGACGCGGCGGCGGCCGCCGGCGTGGCGCTCTCGCTGTGGGCGTTCTCGCGCCGCAACGCGCTCCTCCTCGGCGCCGCCTACGGTTTCGCAATCCTCTGCAAGTTCTCCTGCATCGGCTTCGTACCGATTGCCTGCGCCGCCATGCTGCTCGTCCGCCGCGAACGGCCACCCCTGCGCGACGCAGCCATTGTCATCGTGGCAGCGGCCGTCGTCGTCTGCGCCGGCTACGCGTTTCATCCCGCGCGCTTCCTGGAAGGCATCGCCGCGCTGCGCGAGATCGACCGCGCGGGCATGCTCTCGTACCTGCACGGCGAGCTCCGGACGAAAGGTTGGTGGTACTACTTCCCGGTCGCCATCGCGCTGAAGACGACGCTGCCGTTTCTGTCACTCGCCCTCGGCGGCCTTTTCGTGCCGCGCGCGCGGCCGTACCTCGCCGCCGCCGGCGCGATGCTGCTCCTCACGCTGCCGAGTCACCTCGATCTCGGCGCGCGCTACGTCCTGCCGCTCTATGTGCCGCTGGCGCTGGCGGCCGCGGTGACGCTGACGTCGATTCGCCTGCGCTCCGTGGCCGTCGTCCTCATCGTCGCGCAGATCGCCGTCGCGGCGCTCGCGCATCCCGACTACATCGCCTACTTCAACGCGCTCGCCGGGCGAAAGCCGTCGCGCTGGCTCATCGACAGCAATCTCGATTGGGGACAGGATGCCAAGCGCCTCGGCGCCGTCGCGCGCGAGCTGCACGTCGACGATTTGAAAATCGCCATCATGACCATCGCTGATCTCGACGCGCTCGGCTTTCCGCCGCGCGAGCCGGTCGGCGCCGGGCTGCGCACGCACGGCTGGATCGCCGTCAGCGAGCACATGTACCGCATTGCTCGAGCGCAACTCGGCGGCCGGCTCTGGCTCGATGGCCTGCCGTACCGCCGAGTCGGCAAATCGATTCGGCTTTACCACGTGCGGTAGGGGCGCACGCCGTGCGCCCGCCGTGCATAGGGCGCACGCCGTGCGCCCCTACCAGATCCCTTAGTGCACGCTCATCGGCTCGGGCTCGAGCTCCAGCGCGAGCTTGCCGTCGTGCAGGTTCACGAACACCGTGTCGCCCGGCTTGAACTTCCCTTCCAGCAACCGGATGGCCAGCGGATCGATGATCTCGCGCTGCAGCGCGCGCTTGAGCGGCCGGGCGCCGAACGCCGGATCATAGCCTTCGTGCGCCAGGCGATCCTTCGCCGCCTCGCTGATCTCGAGGGTGAGGCCGCGCTCGGCGATGATCTTCGTCAGGCCGCGGAGCTGGATCTCGATGATCCGCTTAATGTGCGCGAGGTCGAGAGCGTGGAAGACGATCACGTCGTCGATGCGGTTGAGGAACTCGGGGCGGAAGCGCCGCGGCAGATCCTCCTCCGCGATGTTCGAGGTCATGATGATCACGGTGTTCTTGAAGTTGACTACGCGTCCCTTCGAGTCCGTCAGCCGCCCGTCGTCGAGGATCTGCAGCATCACGTTGAACACCTCCGGATGCGCCTTTTCGATCTCATCGAAGAGCACGACGGCGTACGGTCGCCGGCGAATGGCCTCGGTGAGCTGCCCGCCCTCCTCGTAGCCGACGTAGCCCGGCGGCGCGCCGATGAGCCGCGCCACGGCGTGACGCTCCATGTACTCCGACATGTCGATGCGCACCATGGCGTGCTCGTCGTCGAACAGGTACTCGGCCAGCGCGCGCGCCAGCTCGGTCTTGCCGACGCCGGTCGGTCCCATGAAGATGAACGAGCCGATCGGCCGGTTCGGGTCTTTGAGCCCCGCGCGCGAGCGGCGCACGGCGTTCGACACCGCCGTCACCGCCTCGTCCTGGCCGACCACGCGCTGGCGGAGGTTGTCCTCCATCCGCACGAGCTTCTGGATCTCCGACTCGAGCATCTTCGTGACCGGGACGCCGGTCCACTTCGACACGATCTCGGCGATGTCCTCGTCCGTCACTTCCTCGCGCAGCAACGCGCCCGTCTTCTGCATCTCGGCGAGCTTCGCCGAGGCCGCCTCGAGGTCGCGGTTGAGCTGCGGCATCGCGCCGTAGCGCAGCTCCGCGGCCTTGTTCAGATCGCCCTCGCGCTCGGCGCGGTTCGCCGCCTCGCGCGCGTCTTCGATCTTCTTCTTCAGATCGTTGATCTGGGTGATGACCGCCTTCTCGCTCTCCCACTGGGCCTTGAGTCCGGCGATCTTCTCCTGCAGCTCGGCCATCTCCGACTCGATCTCGGCGCGGCGCTCGTTGGCGAAGGCGTTGTTTTCCTTCGCCAGCGCCTTCTGCTCGATCTCGAGCTGGATGCGGCGGCGCTGCAGCTCGTCGATCTCCTGCGGCATCGACGTCAGCTCGATGCGCAACCGCGAGGCCGCCTCGTCGATCAGGTCGATCGCTTTGTCGGGAAGAAACCGGTCCGTGATGTAGCGGTGCGACAGCGTGGCCGCCGCGACGATCGCGGAGTCCTGGATCTTCACGCCGTGATGAACTTCGTAGCGCTCCTTGAGGCCGCGGAGGATGGCGATCGTATCCTCGACCGTCGGCTCGCCGACGTAGACCGGCTGGAAGCGCCGCTCCAGCGCGGCGTCCTTCTCGATGTGTTTCTGGTACTCGTTGAGCGTGGTGGCGCCGATGGCGCGCAGCTCGCCGCGCGCGAGCGCCGGCTTGAGCATGTTCGACGCGTCCATCGCCCCTTCCGCCGCGCCGGCGCCGACGAGCGTGTGCAGCTCGTCGATGAAGAGGACGACCTCGCCCTCGCTCTCCTCGACTTCCTTGATGACGGCTTTGAGCCGGTCTTCGAATTCGCCGCGGTACTTCGCGCCGGCGATCATCGCGCCGAGGTCGAGGGCGACGACGCGCTTGTTCTTGAGCCCCTCGGGGACGTCGCCTTCGACGACGCGCCGCGCCAAACCTTCGACGATGGCAGTCTTGCCGACGCCCGGCTCGCCGATGAGCACGGGGTTGTTCTTCGTACGCCGCGAGAGTACCTGGATGACGCGGCGGATCTCCTCGTCGCGGCCGATGACCGGATCGAGCTTGCCGCGCCGCGCGAGCTGGGTGAGGTCGCGCGCGTAGCGCTCCAGTGCCTGGTATTTGTCCTCGGGATTCTGATCGGTCACGCGCTGCGATCCGCGCACCGACTGCAGCGCCTTCAGCACCGCGTCATGCGTGACGCCGTGGCGCTTGAGAATGTCGCCTTTGACCTGGGTGATGGCCAGGAGGAAGTGCTCCGTCGAGACATACTCGTCGTTGAACTTGGTCGCTTCTTCGAACGCAAGATCGAAGACGCGCCGCACGTTGGCGCCGACGAGCGGCTCGGCCGAGGCGCCGCCGACCTTGGAGAGCTTGCTGAGCTCGGCCGCGGCTTCGGCCTCGATCTGCGCCGGCGCAATGCCGAGCTTGTTGAGGATCGGAGCGACGATGCCCCCCTCCTGCCGCAGCAGCGCAACGAGGAGGTGCTCGGGGGTGACTTCGGGGTTGCCGGACCCCCGGGCGAGGTTCTGCGCATCGACGACAGCTTCCTGCGCCTTGACCGTTAGCTTGTTGAAATTCATGGCTTTGCCTCACATTGAGTCAATTGGACTCACGTTGCGTAACCGGCAAAATTTACCTTGCATTCCGGATGCAAGAAGAGGGCGCGGCCGAGGTAGACTCGGAGGTGCCATGGGAAGAATCGTCAAAGCTGAGTATGACGCCAAGCATCAATCGCTCCGCCTGCTCGAGCCTATCGATGGCTTCGCCGATCAGGAACAGGTCGATGTCATTGTCGACAAGCAGATCGATCCTGAGCGTCCTTGGATGGCACTTGCAGGCTGCCTTTCCGGCGAAGACGGCGAATCATTCGCGCGCGCAATCGAGGAAATGTTTCCCATTGAGCGATGATCAAGCGCTTTGCCGTTGATACCAGCGCGGTCGTCGATCTGATGCGCGTCGACCGGCCAATACCGCCACCGCTGTTGCAGGATGAAGTCAAGGTCTTCCTGCCGTTGCCAGTGCTGGGTGAGCTGTACGCGGGGGCGTTGTCATCGAAACGACGCGACTTCAACATGAATCTTCTTCGTCGGGTCGCGACCAGATGGGCGCTTCTTGACCCACATGAGTCGACCGCTCGAATTTATGCACAGCTTAGAGTTGAATCACGCAATCTCGCGGAGCTGTCCGCTTCCAAGCGCAACGATTATTGGATCGCATCACTCTGCATTGAGCGAGACCTTCCTCTCCTCACCAACGACCGCGGCTTCGATCACATCGCCGGCCTCACGGTCATTCACTGGTAGCGAAATTCGTTAGACTCGAATCATGAGCGTTCAACCCATCCACGAAGCCGCTCCCCAGCCCGCCCTCTTCGAGAGCATCCTCGAGCTCATCCGCCGCACGTCCACCCAACTTCCGGACGACGTCGTTCGCGCGATCACGAGCGCGCGGAAGAATGAGGCCGAGGGATCGAACGCCGACGTGGCGCTGAACGTCATCGGCTGCAACATCGGCATGGCGCGCGAGAGCTCGCTGCCGCTCTGCCAGGACACCGGCACGATCCTCTTCTACGTCCACACCCCCGCCGGCTACGACCAGCTCGAATTCGAGGAGGTGGCCACCGAGGCCGTGCGCGTGGCCACGAAGAAAGGGTACCTGCGGCAGAACAGCGTCGACAGCGTGACGGGGAAGAACACCGGCGACAACACCGGGCCGGGCTCGCCGTCGTTCCACTTCCACCAGTGGCGCAAGCCGTACGTCGAGGTGAAGCTGATGCTCAAGGGCGGCGGCTGCGAGAACATGAACGCGCAGTACTCGCTCCCCCACCCGGACCTCGGCGACCGCAATCTCAAAGGCGTGGAGAACGCCATCCTCGACTGCGTCCTGCAGGCGCAGGGGCAGGGCTGCGGCCCCGGCATCCTCGGCGTCTGCATCGGCGGAGACCGCGGCAGCGGTTACATCTTTGCGAAAGAACAACTGCTGCGGCTCCTCGACGACACCAACGAAGACCCCGAGCTCGCCGCTCTCGAGCAGCGCGTCGTGGAGAAGGCGAACCAGTCGGGCATCGGTCCGATGGGCTTCGGCGGCAACACGACCCTCCTGGCGTGCAAAATCGGAAAGCTGAATCGCCTGCCGGCGTCCTTTTTCGTGTCGATCGCCTATATGTGCTGGGCCTATCGCCGGCGCGGCGTGAACCTCGACCTGCAGGGGAACGCGACCGAGTGGCTGTATTGAGGGCGCACGCCGTGCGCCCCTACCGGTTTCCTTCCGCCGCGACGGCCGTCTAACAAGGCATGAAGCCTGTTGCAGCCGTTCTCGCCGCCGCATTCTGGGTCGGATGGCACGCGCCGCTCCCCGCCGCGCCGCCAAAGCCGAAGCCGCCGAAGGTCGCCCCCGCCCCTTCACCCGCCTCGTTCCCGTGAGCGGCGATCGTCGCGCCGGTCAGTTCGACCGCGACCAAGAAAGCCGTCTGCGCGTCGTGCCACCCGAACGGCATCCCGGCAAGGACGCCGCATCGTTACCATCAATGAAGCGCTTTCACATCCTCGCTCCGCTCGTCCTCATCGCCGGCTGCGCGGCCTACGCCGTTCCGAACCTCTACACCGCGCTGCAGCGCTCGAAGCAGAAACGCTCGATGACCGCGCTCCGCAACCTCGGCGAGGCCATCGAGGCGTTCGCCAACGTCCACGGCTCCTACCCGCGCGCCGGCTATTTCGGTCCGGTCAGCGCCATCGCGCCGATGCTGGGCAAGAACGCGCCGGTCGTCGACGGCTGGGATCATCCGCTGCTCTACCACGCCAGCGCGAAGCACTACGTCCTCCGCTCGACCGGCCGCGACGGCAAGAACGACGGACTCCTCGACGGCGACACCACGAACTACGACGACGACATCGTCTTCTCCGACGGCGTGTTCATGAGGCATACGCGCGGCATCGTATGAGGGGGCGACGAAGCCCGATCGGTCGATTGGGACTGCGCCTCATGCCACCCCTCCCACGTCCGCTCCTCGTGGCAGAATGCGCCGCATGGCAACCGTGAAGCTCACCACGCCCGCTGACGAGGCGGCGATCCGCTCGCTGCACGTCGGCGATACCGTCGCCATCAGCGGCCGCCTCTACACCTGCCGCGACGCCGTGCACCACCGTCTCCACAGCGGCGTCAAACCGCCGGTCGATCTCGAGGGTCAGATCATTTACCACTGCGGCCCCGTAATGGTGAAGGAAGGCGACCAGTGGGTCTGCAAGGCCGCGGGGCCGACCACCTCGTCGCGCGAGGAGCCGTACGAGTGGGAAGTGATCCGCGACTACAAGATCCGCGGCGTCATCGGCAAGGGCGGCATGGGGCCGAAGACGCTCGAGGCGTGCAAGGAATACGGCGCGGTCTACCTCCACGCCATCGGCGGCGCGGCGCAGGTCTGCGCGGCCTCGATCAAGCGCGTCGACGGCGTCGATTGGATGGACCTCGGCTCTCCCGAAGCGATCTGGCACCTGTGGGTGGAAGACTTCATGGCCATCGTGACCATGGACGCGCACGGCCAGTCGCTCCACAAGCAGGTCTTCGAGGAGTCGCGGGAACGGTTATCGCAGTTGAAGGCCTGAGTGCGAATCGAGCGCGACACTCTCGGCGACGTCGCCGTTCCCGATGAGGCGCTGTGGGGCGCACAGACGCAGCGCGCCGTCGAGAACTATCCCGTAAGCGGCCTGCGCGAGCATCCGGTCTTCATCCGCGCCTTCATCCTCCTGAAGAAAGCGGCGGCGCTGGCGAACCGCGAGCTCGGGGCGATGGAGCCGGCCATCGCCGAGGCCATCGTCAAGGCCTGCGACGAGCTGCTGGCGAACGAAGCAAAGTACCGCGATCAATTCCGCGTCGACGTCTTCCAGGCCGGCGCCGGCACCTCGTTCAACATGAACGTCAACGAGGTCATCGCCAACCTGGCCAACCCGCGGCGCGGCGTGTACGACCCGGTGCGGCCGAACGACCACGTCAACATGGCCCAGTCGACGAACGACGTCTTCCCGACGGCGATCCGCGTCGCGGCGCTGCTGCTACTGCCCGAGCTGTGGAACGCGCTCGACGATCTCGCCGGCGCGTTGCTCCAGCGCGGCGAGGCCTTCAAAGACGTCATCAAGTCGGGCCGCACGCATCTGCAGGACGCCGTTCCGGTCACGCTGGGACAGGAATTCAGCGCGTACGGCGAGGCTGTGGCCCGCTGCACGCGGATGCTCTGCAGCGCGGCCGTCGAGCTGCGCGAGGTCGGCATCGGCGGCACCGCGGCCGGCACGGGGATGAACGCGCCGCGCGGCTATCGCCGGATCGTGATCAAGCACCTCAACGAGATGGAGCCCGAGCTCGAGCTCGTGCCCTCCGAAGACCTCCGCGAGGCGATGCAATCGCAGCTGCCCGTCGCGGCGGTCTCCGCGGCGCTGCGCAACCTCGCCCTCGAGCTCACGCGCATCTCCAACGACCTCCGCCTCCTCGCCTCCGGACCGCAAACGGGTCTCGCCGAGATCATCCTGCCGGCCGTGCAGCCCGGCTCGTCGATCATGCCGGGCAAAGTCAACCCGTCGATGCTGGAGTGCCTCAACCAGGTCTGTTTCCACGTCATCGGCGCCGACACCGCCATCGCCTTCGCCGTGCAGGCGGGGCAGCTCGAGCTCAACGTCATGATGCCGCTCATGGCCTTCGAGCTCCTCTTCTCGATCGAGATCCTCAAGAACTACCTGCCGGTCTTCATCGAGAAGTCGATCAAAGGGATCGAGGCCGACCGCGCGCGCTGCGAGGCGTACTACGTCAGCTCCCCTTCGCTGGCCACGGCGCTGAACCCGATCATCGGCTACGCGCGCGCGGCGGAGATCGCGAAGGAGTCGGCGAAGACGGGGACGCCGATCCCGCAACTGCTGCGCGAGCGGCAGCTCCTCAGCGAAGAGGAGATCGCGCGCATCTTCACGCCGGAGTTCCTGGCCGGGCAGGGCGACTGAACTGATATCCTGCTTCCGTCCGGATGCGGTTATTCATCGCCACGACGTTCCCCGCGGACGTGCTCCGTCTGCTGAACGAGCGCGTGGCGCCGGTGCGGCCAAAGCTGCCGCCGGCATCGTGGGTGCGGCCGGAGACGCAGCACCTGACCTTCGCCTTTCTCGGCGAGCAGCCGGAGCCGCTCGTCGACGAGATCGCGCCGATCCTCACCGCGCGCCTCGGAAGCGTGCCGCGCTTCGACGCCTCCCTCCGCGGCTGCGGCTTCTTCCCGAATCCACGCCACGCCCGGGTCGGATGGGTGGGGGCGGAGCCGGAGGAGCGCTTCGGCGCGGTGGCGAACGCGGTGCGCAGCGCCGTCAAAGACGCCGGCGTGGAGCTCGACCGCAGCGAGTTCCGTCCCCATCTGACGATGATGCGCATGCGCGAGCGATGGCCGCCGATGTCGATCGAGACGTTCACGAAGGCGCTGCGCGACTTCAAATCGGAGCCGTTCCCGGTCGACCGAGTCACGCTCTACGCCAGCAAGCTCAATCCGAAGGGCGCCGAGCACACGGCATTGCGCGAGTTCACGCTCGCCTAGCCGCCCGCCCCGTGGCGATCTCTTTCCCGCGCAACTGTCCGCACGCCGCCGCGATCTCCCGTCCCTTCGAGCGCCGCACCGTCACCGCCACACCGTTCCGCACGAGCGTGTCGACGAAGTGGTCGATGGCCGCATCCGTCGGGCGCTTCATCCACGACGGGAGGTTCGGGTCGGGATTGAACGGAATGGCGTTCACCTTGGCGCGGAGGCCGCGGATCAGGCGCGCCAGTGCGACTGCATCGTGCGTCGAGTCGTTCCAGCCGGCGAGCAGCACGTACTCGACTGTGATCGGCGCCGGGTAGTGCCTGAGCGACGCCATCAGCGCCGGCAGCGGATACTTCGCCGTGATCGGCATGATCTCCGTGCGGCGCTTCTGGTCGGGGGCGTTGATCGACACGGCGAGGTTCGGACGGCGCTCCAGCTTCGCCAGCGCGTCGATGCCGGGAATGATCCCCGACGTCGAGACCGTGATCCGCTTCGGTGCGATCGTGGTGTAGAGGATGTCGAGCGTCGCCGTCAGGTTGTCGAAGTTCAAGAGCGGCTCGCCCATCCCCATGAAGACGACGTTCATCCGCTCGCGCGGCAGCTCGTGCTCGTGCTGGATGGTGAAGAACTGCCCGAGCATCTCGCTCGGCGCGAGATTCCGGCCGGCGCCGAAGAAGCCGGTGACGCAGAACGTGCAGCCGACCGCGCAGCCGGCCTGCGACGAGAGGCAGACGCTCGTCCGCTCTCCCATTGGCATGTAGACCGACTCGATGCGATTGCCGTCGCCGAGGCGGAAGAGGTACTTCTGGCTGCCGTCGGCGGCGGGCGGCGTCCGCTCCACGACCTCGGGGAACGCCACGGTGAAACGCTCGGCGAGCTGCGCGCGGAGGTCGCGCGGCAGGTTCGTCATGGCCTCGAACGACGACACGCCGCGCTCGTGCATCCACTCGATGATCTGGCGGGTCCGGAACGGCGGCGAGACGACGTCGCCGAGCGCCGCTTGCAGAGCGGCCGGCGACAAATCGTAGAGATTAGTCGTCACTGGTGGCAGCGAGCGGTTCGGCTTTTCGCGAGCTCCTCACCTTCCGCGTCGGGTCGATGCCGAGCGCGCGCAGGAGAGAAAGGTCGTTGACGTTGATGCGGAACTGCACGTCCTTGTCGCTGACGACGAGCGCGCCCGCCGCCGGCGCG
>DATDFB010000099.1:0-11912 GCA_036522835.1 Thermoanaerobaculia bacterium
GAGCCCCTCGGCCTTGGCGGCTCCGAGCGCGACGGCGTCGTCTACGCCGCGCCCGACGGCGACGGCGCCTCGCGTCCGCTCCTCCTGCTGCTGCACGGCGCCACCGGCAGCGGGGCGCATCTTCTCTCGCGCATGCAATCGCAGATCACGGCGCCGGGCGTGGTCATCGCCGCCCCCGATTCGCGCGGCATGACCTGGGACATCGTCCGCACCAGCCTCGGGCCCGACGTCGCCTTCATCGACGACGTGCTGCGCGCGATCTTCGACCGCTACGCCATCGATCGCGGCCGCATCGCCGTGGCCGGATTCTCCGACGGCGCCTCCTACGCGCTCACGCTCGGCCTCACCAACGGCGATCTCTTTCGCCACGTCATGGCCTTCTCGCCCGGATTCCTCGGCCTGAAGAAGGCCTCGAGCCAGCGGCCGCGCGTCTTCATCGCCCACGGGCGCGAGGACGAGATCCTGCCGTTCGAGGAGAGCGGCCAGCACGTGGCCACGACGCTCGAGCGGGCCGGCTACGACGTCACCTTCCGTCCCTTCGACGGCGGCCACACCGTCAAGCCCGAGGCCGTGCGCCAGGCCATGGCGTGGTGGAGCTTGCCTCCCTCGCCGCGCCCTGCGATACTGCCCTCCTCATGACGCAGCGCGCCATCCGCTTCTTCGCCTTTACCAGCGGCATCGGAGCGGGTCTGTCCGGCGTCTAGAGAAAATCGAAACGCAAAGCAACGACGCCCGCCCCCGCGAGAACCGGGAGCGGGCGTTTTGCTTTTTGGAGGAAACGATGGGCTTGGATCTGAGAGTGGCGTATCAGGGCGAGCGCGGCGCGTTCAGCGAAGCGGCGGCGCGGCGGCTTCTCGGCAGCGACGTGACGGCGGTGCCGTGCCACTCGTTCGAGACGATGTTCGCCTCCGTCACGCGCGGCGACGCGCACTGCTGCGTCGCGCCGATCGAGAACAGCCTGGCCGGCTCCATCCACCGTAATTACGACCTGCTGCTCGACTCGAACCTCACCATCGCCGGCGAGACGAACCTGCGCGTCGTGCACAACCTCATCGCCCCGCGCGGCGTGGAGCTCGGCGATCTGCGGCGCGTGGTCTCGCACCCCGTCGCGCTCGCGCAGTGCACGCGCTTCCTCGCCGCGCACCCCGAGCTCGAGCCGGTGCCGGTGCACGACACCGCCGGCGCCGTGCGCCTCGTCGTCGAGCAGGGGAGGGGCGACACCGCCGCCATCGCCTCCGACAGCGCCGCGGAGATTTACGGCGCGCGCGTGCTGGAGCGCTCGATCGAGGACAACGCCCAGAACTTCACGCGCTTCCTCCTGCTCCTGCCGGCCGACGCGCAGCCGCCGCAGCTCCGCGAAGCGGCCCGGCGGTGGAAGACGTCGCTCGTCTTCCGCACCGAGAACAAGCCCGGCGCGCTCTTCCGCGCCCTGGGCGCCTTCGCCATCTTCGACATCGATCTCTCCAAGATCGAGTCGCGTCCCGTCGAAGGGCGGCCGTGGGAGTACTCGTTCTATCTCGACATCGCCGGCCGCCGCGAGGACACCGCCGTCGCCCGCGCCCTCGCCAACCTCGGCGAGATCGCGGAGATGGTCAGGATCCTCGGCTCCTATCCGACGCGCTGGTAGAGGGGGGTCAGGTCTTCAGTTTCCAGTTTCTTATTTGAGCGGCCGAGCCGCTCAAATAAGAAACTGGAAACTGAAGACCTGACCCCCCATTCAGAAGCGAAGACCGATGAACGCGCCGGTGGAGCGGAATTCCTTGATCTTCAGATAGCGCCCGCTGACGTAGGGGCGGATGCCGCCCATCGTCCAGCCGATGCCGCCGTTCACGTCCCAGCCCCATTCGCTGTCGTGGTCCCCCTGGTACGTGACGTAGCCGTACGTCGGACCGGCGCCGAGCCAGTACGACGGGCCGCCGGCGTTCGGGGCGAAGCGGAGGTCGATGTCGCCGCTGGCGAACCACCAGCCGACGTCGTTCTTGCGCGAGTAGTCGATGTTCGGTGAGATCGCCACCGGACCGATCGGCCACTGCGCGTCGACGCCGACCGCCCACTGCTTGAGGTCGCCCCAGTAATAGCCGGCGTGCGCGCCGAAGTCCGCCGCCGAGGCCGCCGCCGCGCACAGCGCGATACCGAGAGTGAGGAGAATGACTCGGGACTTCATACGTCTTCGACTCCTTTCGTCGTCTTGCACGCGGTGCAACTTTGATGCGCTACGATCGCGGCATGAAGCGAATTTGTTGCATCGCCGCGCTTGTGCTCGTCTCGCTGCCGCTCTTCGGAGCGACCGTTTTCGTCGACGCCTCCGAGGCGCGCAGAGGGCTCTTCCATACGTCCGTTACCCTTCCGTTGAAGAGCGGACCGGCCGCGTTCGTCTATCCGAAGTGGGTGCCGGGCGAGCACACGCCCACCGGCCCGGTGATGCAGATGACTGCGCTGCACGTGCGCGCGGGCGGGCGGGAGATCGTCTGGCAGCGCGATCCGGCGGACATGTTCGCGTTTCACGTCGACGTTCCCGCGGGGGAGGACTCCGTCGAGGTCGCATTCGACTACGTCTCGCCCTCCTCGACGTTCGGTGCCGGCTACGGCGAGTCGGCAAACGCCACGCAGAACCTGCTGCTGCTTCTTTTCAACCACGTCGTCGTCTATCCGGCCGGCGTGGGCAGCGACGACATCGACTTCACCGCCTCGGTTCGTCTGCCGCGCGGCTGGACGTTCGACACCGCGCTGCCGCTGGCCAAGCGCGACGGCGACCGCGTCGACTTCGCGCCGGTGTCGCTGACGACGCTCATCGACTCGCCGCTGGTGGCCGGCGCGTATCAGCGAAGGATCGCCGCGGGCGACAACGGCGCGGAGCACGTCACCGTCACCGCCGACTCCGCGCAGGCGCTGGCGATGACGGGCGCGCGCGCCGCGAACGTCGAGAATCTCGTCTCCGAGGCCGATGCGCTGTTCGGCGCGCGCCACTATCGCAAGTACACCTGGCTCGTCACGCTGAGCGACCTCGTCGAGCCGCAGGGCCTCGAGCACCACGAGTCGACCGACATCCGCTACGGCGAGCGCGCGCTGCTCGAGCCCGACGCGACGGCGCGCCTGATCACGATTCTCGCGCACGAGTTCGTGCATTCGTGGAACGGCAAGTACCGCCGCCCGGCCGGCTTGGCCACGCCGGATTACCAGGAGCCGATGCTCGGCGAGCTGCTCTGGGTTTACGAAGGCATGACCCGCTACCTCGGCGACTTCGTCCTCACCGCGCGCAGCGGCATGCGCAGCGCCGAGGAGGACCGCGAGTTCATCGCCTGGATAGGAGGGAATCAGGAGCGCAACCGCCCGGGGCGCGACTGGCGCCCGCTCGCCGACACCGCCGTGGCCGTACAGTCGATGGCGACGGCGCCGGGCGAGGACGTGCCGATGCGCCGGGCCCTCGACTACTACGACGAGTCGGGGCTGATCTGGCTTGAGGCCGACGGAATCATCCGCGCGAAGAGCGGCGGACGAAAGTCGATGGACGACTTCGCGAAACTCTTTTTCGGAGCGCCCGCCTCGGCGCCGATGGTGCGGCCGTATACGCTCGACGACGTCGTGAGCGCGCTCAACGCGGTCGTGCCGAACGACTGGCGCGCCTTCCTCGTCGATCGCATCTACAAAGTCGCGCCGCGCCCGCCGATGCCCGACGCCAGCGGCTGGCGCCTCGTCTACAACGACGCGCCGAACTGGTACGCCGCGCTGCGCGAGCGCACCGGAAAGCTGATCGACGCGAGCTTCTCGCTCGGCATGTGGGTGAAGAACGACGGGACGATCGCCGACGTCGTGCACGGCTCGCCCGCGGCGCTCGCCGGCCTGCGGCCGAAGATGAAGATCGACGCCGTCAACGGTCGCAAGTTCGACGGCGACGTGCTGCACGAGGAGATCCGGGCCAAGGCGCCGATCGACGTCTTCGTCGAGCAGGGCTCATTCGCCGGCCGCTTCCGCATCGACTACAGCGGCGGCGAGCGCTTCCCGCATTTGCAAAGGATCGACGGCGCGCCCGACTGGCTGAGCGACATCATGCGCCCGCATGCGCCGCGTCCTCTTCGTGCCGGCGCTGCTCCTCCATCACCATCGCCGACAGCGCGCGCTTCAGCGCATTGACCTCGGACGAGCTGGCGTCGCGCGGACGGGGGAAGGGCACCGGCACGATGGCTTTGATGCGGCCGGGGCGGTAGGTCATGACGGCGATGCGGTCGGCGAGGTAGAGCGACTCGTCGATGCTGTGCGTGACGAATACGATCGTCTTGCGCAGCTCCCCCCAGATGCGCAGCAGTTCGTCCTGCAGGTTGCGCCGCGTCAGCGCGTCGAGCGCGCCGAACGGCTCGTCCATCAGGAGGATCGGGCTGTCGAGCGCGAGCACGCGCGCGATGGCTACGCGCTGGCGCATGCCGCCGGAGAGGTCTTTCGGGAAGCGTTCGGCGAACTCGGCGAGGCGAAGCTTGGCGAGGAGCTCGCGCACCGTCGCGTCGATGTTTTTCTCGCCGCGCATCTCCAGACCGAAGGCGACGTTCGCCCGCACCGTCATCCATGGGAAGAGCGCGTACTCCTGGAAGACCATGCCGCGGTCGGGGCCGGGCTCCGTCACGCGCGCGCCGTTGGCGAGGATCTCGCCCGCGGTCGGCGCGACGAAGCCGGCCACGGCGTTGAGCAGCGTCGACTTTCCGCAGCCGGAGGGGCCGAGCAGGCAGACGAACTCGCCGTCCGCAACCTCCAGGTCGATGCCGTCGAGTGCGACGATCTCGCCGAACGTCTTCGTCACCCCGCGGATGGAGATCGTCTCGAGAGGGCGGACGCCGTCCGCCCCTACCGGTAGGGGCGCACGGTGTGCGCCCTCACTCACTTCGCCTCCAGGCCGCGGTGCCAGCGCAGCAGGTAATCCGACAGCCGCGCCAGCAGCGCGTCGATGGCCAATCCGAGCAACCCGATCGTGATCATCCCGGCGATGATCTTGTCCGACCAGAAGAACTCGCGCGCCTCGAGGATGCGGTATCCGAGCCCGTCGTTGACGGCGATCATCTCCGCCACGATGACGACGATGAAGGCCACGCCGAAGCCGACGCGGACGCCGGTCATGATGTGCGGCATGGCCGCCGGCACGACCACGCGGAAAAAGAGCGCGCGCTTCGTCGCGCCGAGATTGCGCGCGGCGCGGATGTAGATCGCGTCGACGCTGCGCACGCCGGCCACGGTGCTCATTAGCACCGGGAAAAACGCGCCTAAGGAAATGAGAAAGAACGCCGGCGGATTGCCGAGGCCGAACCAGAGGATGGCCAGCGGCACGTAGGCGATCGGCGGGATCGGGCGCAGCACCTGCAGCACCGGATTGAGCAGCGCGTACGCGCGGCGGCTCGCCCCCATGGCCAGCCCGAGCGGCAGCGCCAGCGCGGTGCCGATGAGAAAGCCCATGGCCACGCGGTAGAGGCTCGAGGCCGCGTCGCGCGGCAGCTCGCCCGATTTCGCGTAGTCGAGCCACTTCAGCACGACGCGGGACGGCGAGGGGAGGATGATCGGATTGATGACGCCGGCGCGCGACAGCGCTTCCCACAGCATGAGAAGTGCGAGCGGGACGGCCAGGGCGCGCAGCAGCCGAACGTAGAATGGCGTGGGAGGCAAGGCTTGTCGGAACACTATTATCACGTCGACCACCTGAAGGGATTCGGCAACATCGCCGAGGGCTCGCCGGAGCTGGCGAAGAAATTCTTCGACTACTACAACGCCGTCTTCGCCCCCGGCGCGCTCACCGCGCGCGAGAAGGCCCTGATCGCGCTCGCCGTCGCGCACACCGTGCAGTGCCCGTACTGCATCGACGCGTACACGACGGAGAGTCTGCAGAAAGGCGCCGACCTCGAGCAGATGACCGAGGCCGTGCACGTGGCCTGCGCCATCCGCGGCGGCGCGTCGCTGGTGCACGGGATGCAGATGAAGGAGCACGCCGAGAAGGTGGGGATGTGAGCATCGATCCCGCGGCGCAGTTGGCGATGCTGGCCGGCCGGGCCTCGTTCGACGAGGCGCTGGCGAACGCCGGCTGGCCCTCGCTCAGGCCCGACCCTCTCCTCATCTTCCAGATCAACGTCGGCAAGCTCTGCAACATGACCTGCCGGCATTGTCACGTCGACGCCGGTCCGCACCGCACCGACGCGATGATGAGCCACGAGACGGTCGAGGCCTGCCTGCGCGCGCTCGATCGGACGAATGCGGCCATCGTCGACCTCACCGGCGGCGCGCCCGAGCTCCATCCCGACTTTCGCTACCTCGTCTCCGAGGCGCGGCGGAGGGGAAAGCACGTCATCGACCGCTGCAACCTGTCGGTGCTGCTCTTGGGGCGCAACCGCGGCCTCGCCGAGTGGCTGGCGGCGCAGAGCGTGGAGATCGTGGCGTCGCTGCCGCACTACCGGCAACGCAACACCGACGCGCAGCGCGGCGACGGCGCATTCGACAAATCGATCGAAGCGCTGCGGTTGCTCAACAGCGTCGGCTACGGCCAGGGCGATCCGAACAAGCAGTTGTCCTTGATGATGAATCCCGCCGGCGCGTTTCTCGCGCCGCCGCAGGGCCAGATCGAAGGGGAATGGAAGGCGGCGCTCCAGCGCGACTTCGGCATCACGTTCGATCGCCTCCTGGCGCTGAACAACATGCCGATCTCGCGCTTCCTGGAGTGGCTCGTGGAGTCGCACAATCTCGACGCGTACATGGAGCGCCTCATCGGCGGCTTCAACGCCGCGACGATCGCGGGCCTCATGTGTCGCAACACGCTCTCCGTGTCGTGGGACGGGCGCCTCTTCGACTGCGATTTCAACCAGATGCTGGATTTGGAGATCGAGACGCCGATGACGATCGAGACGTTCGACCTCCAGCGCTGGCAATCGCGCCGCATCGTCACGCGGGCGCACTGCTTCGGCTGCACGGCGGGGGCGGGGAGCTCGTGTGGGGGGGCGACGGGGTAGTTACGACGGAAATTCAGAACGCAGAATGCGAATGCAGAATCGAGAAAACCGGGAGCGCGTTGGCCAGCGGTCTCCGCTTTCTTCATTCTGCATTCGCATTCTGCGTTCTAGATTTCCGTAGCTTGACGATCACTTCGCCCGCACCGCCCTCTTCGCCCCCTCCAACAACCCCGTCCGCACCCACTCTCCCGCCTGCGGCGCGCGCGCCAGCCGCCCCACCCCATACCGCACCATCATGTCCGTCGCGGCCTGCACCTGCTGCGTGGTGATGTCGTACGTGAAGGCGGCGTTGGCCATCGCCTGGCGGTACTCCTGCGGCGTGAGCTGCCCTTTGAAGACCGTCTCGCGGACGTACTTCTCCGCGAACGCCGGATTCTCGAGGAACGTCTTCGTCGCCTCCACGAAGCAGCGCAGTACGCGCGCGGCCACGTCGCGCTTTTTGTCATGCATCGCCTGCGTCATCACCAGCGCGCGCACCGGCACGCCGAGCGGCGTGTCGTAGGGGCGGAGGATCTCGCGGCCGAAACCGCGGGCGATGGCCTGCGTCGACTGCGGCTCGGACTGGCACATGGCATCGATGTTCTTGTTGAGCAGCGCGCCGTTGAGGTCCGCGTAGGCGAGGTAGACGAGCTGCACGTCTTTGCCGCCGCGGTCCGACCACGTCAGCCCCGCCTTCGCCAGCTCCGCGAGAAGGCAGATCTCCTGCGTGCCGCCGCGCGCCACGCCCACCTTGCGCCCGCGGAGATCGGCGACGCGCTTCAGATTGAGGTCGGCGCGTCCGACGATGCGCACGCCCCCTTTCGCGAATCCCGCCACGACGTACACCGGCGCGCCGGCCGCGCGGCCGGCGATGGCCGCTTCGAGCGCGCTCGCGGCCACGTCGATGTCGCCTGCGAGGATCCCCGGGACAATGTCGAGTCCCTTGGCGAAGACCTTCTCTTCGATCCGCAGCCCGTACTTCGGCGCGATCTCCTTCATGTACCAGACCGCGCCGTAATGCGCGAACTTCAAATTGCCGAGGCGCACGACATCCTCGGCGTGCAGCGCGGTGGCAGAAAGGAGAACGAGGAGAGCGAGTTTCTTCACGGCCGCCGAATATACTGCGCGGCACGATGAGAAGGATTGCCGTACTGCTGCTCTTGCTGCACGCTGCGCCGCTGTTCGCGCAAGAGGACCGCGACAAGCCGTCGTTCAAAGTCGGCGCGCTGATCTTCGCCGACTACACCTACACGCAGGAGCCGACCACGCGCGACGCCGACGGCAACGAGATTCATCCCAGCGCCTTCAACGTCAGCCGCGCCTACATCAACGTCACCGGCAGCCTCAATCACTGGATCTCCTTCCGCGTCACGCCCGACATCGCCCGCGAGACGTCCGGCAGCAGCTCGCTCAGCGGCAGCCAGGAGTACCGCCTCAAATACGCCTGGGCACAGTTCAATCTCGACGACTGGCTGACCAAGGGCTCGTTCCTCCGCGCCGGCCTCGTGGAGACGCCGTTCATCCCGTTCGAGGAGAGCATCTACCGCTACCGCTTCCAAGGAACGATCATGGTCGACCGCGAGGGCCTCATGACCGCGGCCGACTATGGCGGCGCGTTCCACTACAACTTCCGGAGCGACTACGGCGACGTCTACGCCGGCGTCTTCAACGGCGAGGGCTATCAGCGCGCCGAGGCGAACGATCAGAAGGCGTTCGAAGTGCGGGCCACGGTGCGGCCGCTGCCGCGCGGCGGCATCGCGCGGGGATTGCGCCTCACCGGCTACGTGCAGCGCGACCACTACGTCGAGCACGGCGCGCGCAACCGCACCATCGCGCAGGCGACGTTCGAGCACCCGCGCGTCAACGCCGGCGTCGACGTGGTGCGCAGCGCCGACCGCCGCAGCGCGGCACTGCCGGAGGCCGACGGCCGCGCCTGGAGCGCCTGGGTCACGCCGAAGCTCGGCCACGGGTGGGAGACGCTCTTCCGCTACGACCGCGTGCGCCCCGACCGCAACGTGGATGGCACGAAGCGCCGCGACATCGAAGGCGTGGCGTACTGGTTCCCGATGATGCGCGGCACGAACGTGACCTCGGCCGTCCTTCTCGACCGCGACAGTCTCCGCGGCCTCGGCGGACCGGTGACGAATTACGGGGTGAAGGTGATGATTAGTTTTTGAATCAGGTCACAGGTCACAGGGAACGGGTCACAGGTGGTTGCCTGGCGATCGCACGGTCGCGGAATGAGGCGACAGTCGTGCGGCCGGTCAGGACAGGACCTGTTACCCGTTCCCTGTGACCCGTGACCTTCGTCCATTACACTTCCCCCCATGCATCGCCGCCGCTTCCTGGCCCTCTCCGCGGGCGTGCCGTTGCTCGCCGACGCGCTGCTCGCCGCGCGCTCCGAGCGCATGCTGCAGATGAACGGCTACGCGGTCAACGCGGAGACGCCGCTCGAGCTGCTCACCGACTACATCACGCCGACGGAGCTCTTCTTCGTGCGCAGCCATTGGATTCCGCACACGCCGAACCTGAAGACATGGCGGCTCAACGTCGACGGCGACGTCAAAACGCCCCTCGCTCTCACGATCGCCGATCTCCGGCGCATGCCCGCGGCCGAAGCGACGTGCGTGTTGCAGTGCGCCGGCAACGGACGCGGGCTCTACGCGCCGGCGCTACCGGGCGTGCAGTGGCGCTACGGCGCCGTCGGCAACGGGCGCTGGCGCGGCGTGCGCGTCCGCGACGTCCTCGAGCGCGCCGGCGTGTCGGCCGAGGCCAAGCACCTGCACACCTTCGGCAGCGATGACCCGCCCCGCAAAGTGCCGCCGTTCCAGCGCAGCCTCGAGATCGACAAGGTCATGGACGACTGCATCCTTGCCTACGAGATGAACGGCGCGCCGCTCCCTTCGGCCCACGGCGGGCCGCTGCGTCTCGTCGTTCCCGGCTGGGCCGGGGATCACTGGATGAAATGGGTCACGCGCATCAGCGCGCAGCGCGAGCCGCAGAAGGGCTTCTACATGGAGACCGCCTACCGCTATCCGATCGCCCCCGGCGCGCCCGGCGTGGCCATGAAGCCGGAGGAGATGCGCGTGCTGACGGAGATGTTGGTCAAGTCGAACATCACCACCGCGCCGGCCCGCGCGCGCGTCGGCAAGGCCGCCAAGATCGCCGGCTTCGCGTTCTCCGGCGCGCCCGACATCAGCAAAGTGGAGCTGAGCGACGACGACGGAGCCTCGTGGCATGAGGCCACGCTCGACGAGCGCCATTCGCCGCACGCGTGGCGCCTGTGGTCGTACTCGTGGACCCCGCCGAAGACCGGCCGCGCGCGCATCGTCGCCCGCGCCACCGACGTTCGCGGCGCCGTGCAACCGCGCGAAGCGGTGTGGAACCAGAGCGGCTACGTCTACAACGCCTGGCACGGCGTCGACGTGGAGGTGACGGCGTGAAACGCGCGCTCGTCATCGCCGCGCTCTCGCTCGCCTTCGTCGCCGCGGCGCCGAAAAAGCAGCTCCCGCCGCTCGGGACGAAGTTCCACGCGCTCCCCGCCGGCAAAGGAAAAGCGCTCGTCGAGGCCAACTGCCTGCCGTGCCACTCGCCCGACATTCTCGTTCAGCAGCGCCTGAGCGAGAAGCAGTGGACCGCCAACGTCGAGAAGATGATGCGCTGGGGCGCGGCCGTGCGCGACGAAGACAAAGCCGCGGTCATCGCCTATCTCGCCGGTCACTTCGGTCCCGAGAACAAATTCACGCCGATCGCCACGCGCCCGGTGGGCCGTTGATGGCGCGGCGATTTGCGGCGATCGCGCTGCTTCTGGCCGTGCCGGCGTTCGGCGCGAAGATCAAGATCGGCTTCATCAACTCCATCACCGGCGCCGAGGCGCCGATCGGCGAGAACCTGACCAACGGCGTCGCGCTGGCGATCGAGGACCTGCACAAGCAAGGAATCGACGTCGACCTCGTCAAGGAAGACGACACCGGCAAGACGGAGAAAGCGATGGCGGCGTTCGAGAAGCTGGCCACGCGCGACCGTGTCGCGGGCGTGGTCGGCCCGTACACGTCGCGCTCCGCCGCCGCGATCGCGCGCCTCGCGGAGCGTTACAAGACGCCGCTGCTGATCCCCGCGGCGTCGAAGGAAGAGATCACGCGGCAGGGGCTGAAGTGGACGTTCCGTTTGAGCGCCACGACGGAGGATTACGCGACGATTCTCCTCGGCATGGCCCAATCGCTCGGCAAGCCGCGCACGATGGCCATCGTCAGCGAGAACACGGACTTCGGCGCCTCGGGGGCGCGCTCGGCGAAGGCATACGCGGCGAAGCACGGCCTCGCCGTCGTGGCCGACGAGGCGTACGCGCCCGGCTCGCCCGACTACCGCGCCATGCTGGCGAGCATCAGGGCGAAGAAGCCCGACCTCGTCTTCATGGTCTCCTACGTCGCCGACGCCATTCTCCTCATGCGCCAGTCGCGCGAGCTCGCGCTGACGCCGCAGGCGTTTCTAGGCGCGGGCGCCGGCTTCGCCACCGTGCAGTTCGCGCGCGAGCAAGCCATCTCCGGCAACGTCTTCTCCTCGACGCAGTGGACGCGCGACGTGAGCTGGCCCGGCGCGAAGGAGCTCGCCGCGCGCTACGTCAAAGCGTTCGGGAAGGACCCGACGTACCACGCCGCGAACGCGTACGAGTCGATGATGATCATGGCGCGCACGGCGGCGCAGGCCGGCGGCAACCGCGAGACGCTGCGCGCGCTGCTGAAGAGGGGCAAGTGGAACGGCATCATGGGCGAGGTAGCCTTCCTCGACTACGGCGGCTACACGAACCAGAACCGCCACCAGATGCTCGTCGAGCAGATCCGCAACGGCCGCTCCGAGACGGTCTGGCCGCCGCCGTTCGCGGTGCGGAAGCCGGTGTATCCATTTCCGGGATGGGGCAAATGACATCGGGCGCACGCCGTGCGCCCCTACCGGTAGGGG
>DATDFB010000100.1:0-7241 GCA_036522835.1 Thermoanaerobaculia bacterium
GGTGGCCGAAGGCCAGGTGAGGGGCGAGGGCGAAATGCTGGAACCGCTCGTCGCCCCCGTGCCGGCGGGACCGACGTTCGCGGAGCGCCTGCGCAGCATGCTCGACCTCGAGCAGATGCTCGGCGCGAACTGGCTGAGCAAGATCGGCGTAGCCGTCCTCGTCCTCGGCGTGGCGTTTTTCCTGGCCTGGCAGCTTCGCGAGCTCGGCCCGGCGGGGAAGGTCGTCGTCGGCGTCGTCGTCTCGATCCTGCTGCTTGCCGCCGGCATCTGGGGCGAACGCTTCGAGCGCTACCGCATCCTCGCCCGCGCCGGGCTGGCGGGCGGGTGGTCGCTGCTCTTTTTCACCGCCTACGCGTCGCACCACATCGCGGCGGCGCGCGTCGTCCACTCGGCGCTCGCCGGCTTCGTGCTGATGCTCGCCGTCGTCGCGGCCATGGTCGCGCACACGCTGCGCTTCCGCTCGCAGGTCGTCACCGGGCTCGCCTTCGCGCTCGCCTTCTCCACCGTGGCCATCAACCGCGTCGATGTCTACAGCCTCACCGCGAACGTGGCGCTGGCGATCGGCTTCTCCTTCGTCGTCGTGCGGATGCGCTGGTTCAAGCTCGAAGTCCTCGGCATCGTGGCCACGTATCTCAATCACTTCCTCTGGCTCATACCCGTCATCGCGCCGATGAAGGGGAAGGTGCATCCGTTCCCGGAGTTCTATGCGAGCGCGGCGATCCTCGCGTTGTATTGGGCGATCTTCCGCGTCTCGTACGTCGTGCGGCGGGCGGAGGATGACGCGCCGTCGACGCTCGCGGGCGTGCTCAACACGGCGCTGCTGCTGGCGGTGATGAAATACCAGTCCGCGCATCCGGAGCTGGCGTTCTATGCGCTGCTGGCGCTCGGCGCGATCGAGCTCATGCTCTCGCGGCTGCCGAACATGCGGCGCAAGCGGATGTCGTTCCTCGTGCTGACGTCGATCGGCGCGGTGCTCGTGGTGGCGGCCATTCCGTTCCGCTACGCGCCGCAGTACGTCGCGCCCGTCTGGCTGCTCGAGGCGACGCTCCTGGTGTTCATCGGCGTCGTGACGAACGAGCGCGCCTACCGCCGCCTCGGGTTTCTCGCCGGCATCGCCACGGCGGTACAACTCCTCGCGGTCCCCGGCGCGCGGCTCCTGGGCGCGCGCCTCGGCGGCGGCTACCCGATACAGAGCGAGTGGATCCTCGGCGCGATCTTTGCCGCGGCGATGCTCGCCTTCTACGCCGCCGCGGAGTGGCTGCCGCGGCGCTGGCCGGCGATGTTCGACGCAGCCGTCGACCGCCGCATGGCGCGGTATCTCTCGTACCTCGCCGCGGTCATGGGATTCGCCGCCGGCTGGGTGATGTTGCCCGTGAGCGGCGCGGCGGTGTTCTGGATCGCGCTGGCGCTCGTCGTGGCGTTCGCCGCGCACCGCCTCGGCGCGCTCGATCTGCGGATTCAGGCGAACGCATTGGCCGCGATCACGGTGCTGCGCGTGCTCATCGTCAATCTGCCCAAGGCGGATGCACGCCTGCTGACGGTGTCGATCGTCGTGGCCGGCATGTACCTGCTCTCGCGCTGGAACGGCTGGCCTGACTTGGCCACGTGGGTTGCCTCCGCGCTCGTGGCACTGTTCGCGTGGTACCAGCTCCTGCCGATCAGCGTCGCCGTGGCCTGGACGATGGCCGGCGTCGTGCTCGTGGAGATCGGCCTCATGCGCGCGTCGCTGCAACTGCGCGCGCAGGGCTACGCGCTGCTGGCCATCGCCTTCGCGCGCGTCTTCGTCGTGAACATGAACGCCGAGCAGGCGCGGCTCTACACGATCGTGCCGATCCTCATCGCCTTCCTCTACGTCTTCGAGCGGGCGCACGTACGGCTCTTCGCCTGGCTCGCCGCGGCCGGCGCGCTGGCGCTGCTGCGCTTCGAGCTGCTCGACGACGTCGTGGCCATCGCCTGGGCGGCGCTGGCGCTCGTCCTCGTCGCGGCGGCGCTGTCCGGCCGGCGCGTTTTCCTGCACATCGGCATCGCCACCGCCGTCCTCACCCTCGCGCGCGGCGTGCTCCACAATCTGTACGAGCGGAGCTTCTTCCCGCCGCCGGCGAACGCGCCGCGTTGGCTGCTCGCCGGCGCCGTCAGCGCGCTCCTCTTCGCGGCACTCCCGTTCGCGTTCCGCCTCCGCCAGGTCGATCGCCCCCCCGCGGCGCGGCCGTTCGCGCGCCTCTTGGCGTGGCTCGATGCGCGGCCTGAGCAGATCCTCTTCTTCCTCCCGGTCGTTCTCGTCACGGCGATGCTCGCCACTGAGACGCGCGCCGGCATGCTGACGATCGCGTGGGGCGCCGAGGCCGTGGTCGTCTTCCTGGCGGCGCTCTGGATCGGCGAGCGCTCGTATCGCCTCACCGGCCTGGCGTTGCTGCTCCTCTGCGTCGGCAAGATCTTCGTCTTCGACTTCTGGTCGCTCTCTCTGCGCGACAAGGCCCTGACCGGGATGCTCATCGGCGCCGCGCTGATCGGCGTCTCGATCCTCTACGCGCGCAAGCGCGAAGCCATCCTGCAATTCCTATGAAGCTCCGCATCGCACTGCTGTTGACGCTGGCCGCGCTCGCGGCGGGATTGGTCGTGGCCGAGCGGCGGCGCGCGCGGGCGCCGGTGAGCGCGCAGTCGCTGCTCTATCTCGTCGCCGACTCGGAGCGCGATCTGGCGCGCTTGCCGTCGCACTTCACGCGCCTCTCCGACAAGGAGGAGATCGCGGCCGGCAACGCGCTGGCCAGCCGCGAGCTCGCCGGCCGCGGCAAGCTCTCCGCCGACGGCGAAGCGATCGAGGCCTATCTCGACCGGCTCCGCGCCCGCATCGCCCCGCAGGCGCACCGGCGCCTGCCGTATCGCTTTCATTACGTTCCGGCGCGCGGGTTTCTCAATGCCTACGCGCTGCCGGGCGGACACGTCTTCGTCGGCGCCGGCCTCTTGGAGCGGATGACGACGGAGGATGAGCTGGCATCGGTGCTCGCGCACGAGATCGAGCACGTCGACCACTACCACTGCGCGGAGCGGCTGCAGGTCGAAGCGGCGCTGCGGAAGATTCCGCTCGGCGTCGTGCTGGCGATTCCGGTGGCCGTTTTTCAAGCCGGCTACAGCAAGGATCAGGAGCTGGAGGCGGACCGCGAGGGAGTGCTGCTCGCGGCGCGCTCCGGCTACTCCGCGGCCGGCGCGCTTCGCGCGTTCCACATGCTCGACGAGCTCGCGCACGAGGTGCAGACGGCGCCGGCCACGCCGCAGGCGGAGGCGGCGCACGTGGCGTTCGACGTGCTCGTCGGCTACTTCCGGACGCACCCGCCGACGCCCGAGCGCATCGCGCAGGTGCGGGCGCTGATCGCGCGGCAGCCGGCGCTCGCGGCGGCGCCGGAGCGGCCGCTCGCTGTCGAATACATCGCCCTGGCGTGGAAGGCCTTCGACGCAGTAGCGGACGAGAAGTTCGCGTCCGCGGCGGAGCTCGCCAGTCGCGCCCTGCAGCAGCATCCCGGACACGCCCCGGCGATGCAGGCGCTCTGCGAAGCCAACTACGGACTCGGACGAAATGCCGAGGCGGCGGGCATTTACCGCGAGCTGCTCGAGACTGACACGACCGCGGCCGCCGCCGCCGAAAAATGGGGCGAAGAGCGCGCCGACACGCTGTCGGCGGCGAAGAAATACGACCGCGCCATCGCGCTGGTGGAGAGCCTGCTGACGGTGCAGCCGTCGCAGCCGCGCCTTCTCCGCCTCGCCGCCTGGGCGTACGCGATGAAGGGCGACGGCGCGGCCGCCGTGGAAAAGGCGGCGACGATCCGCCGTCTCTACGCCGACATCGCGCCGCAAGTGGCCGCCGACGCGGAGAGCGTGGCGGCAAAGGCGCTGTCGGCGAACGATTTCGCACCGGCGGCACAAATGGCGCGCGTGGCGCTGACGCTCGATCCGACGCTGCGCGCGGCGCAGCAGACGCTCGGCGACGCCGAGTTCGCGCAGGCGCACTTTGCCGCCGCGGCCGACACGTACAAGGCGATGTTCGACGCCGACAACGCCGACGCCGCGTGGCTGCATTCGTTCGCCGACGCCCTCGGCGCCGCGCGGCCGGCGACGGCGAGCGCCGAGCTGGCGACGGTTGATTCGGCGTCCCCCGCGGCAGAGGTCGAGATCGCCGGCCTGGCGCTGCTCGCCGGCAACGACGCAAAGGCGCGCGACGTGGTTCAATCCGTCGAGAAAGAGACGATCGCCCCCGAGCTCCTGGCCCGCC
Organism: Thermoanaerobaculia bacterium; assembly: GCA_036522835.1. Lineage (GTDB taxonomy): Bacteria > Acidobacteriota > Thermoanaerobaculia > Gp7-AA8 > Gp7-AA8 > DATDFB01. The sequence continues at coordinate 4,265 of DATDFB010000100.1, forward strand.
TCGGCTGGTGGTATCTCCGCGCCCGCCGCCCCGCCGACGCCGAGGCCGTGCTGGCCAAGGCGCACGCGCTTCGCCCCGGCGACAGCGACATCCTCAGTGCGCTGGCCTGGACGACGTTCGAGGAAGGAAAAGCGCTGCCGCCCGGCTCGCCGGCCGACGACGTCCGCGACGCGCTCATGACGTGGCAGCGCGGGCGCAAGGCCGACGCGCTGCAGCAATGGTCCGCCGCCGTGGAGGCCAAGCCGCAGTGGCGCAACGCCGCCTGGCGCGCCGCGCTCTACCCGCCGCGCGCCGGCGCGCTCGCGCAGCAGGTCGACGCGGAGCGCGTGCGCGTCGCCGAGGCGGAGGCGGCGCGGTTCAAACGGCGGCGCTCGTAGCCTTGGCGCACGTGCGCACGGGGCGTGTTGCATTGCTACACGGCCGGTGCGCACGTGCGCACCCGGTGTGTTGCATTGCTGCACGGCCGGTGCGCACGTGCGCACCCGGCGTGTTGCATTGCTGCACGGCCGGTGCGCACGTGCGCACACGGCGTGCTGCATTGCTACACGGCCTGTGCGCACGTGCAGCGCTGCCGGATCTCAATTCCCGATCGGCGGCCCCATCGGAATCTCCGGCGGCTTTGCCTGCGTGCGCGGCTGGTCGGGGCGCGTCAGGAAGCGCTCGATGTCCTCGCGCAGCGCGTGCCGGTGCGCGAGCTCGCTCACCTCCGTCACGCCGCGGTCCGACAACTTCGCCGACAGGCGGCGCAGCCCTTCGCTGGCGTCAGCGCGCGCTTGCGGGTCCGCGTTCGCGTCGTTCGCCAGCGTCATCAGGTGCGCCGCGAAGCGGCGCGCCGCCGCGCGCGTGATCGCGCCGCGGTATCCGTTCTCCTTCCGCGTCGTCACGGCGATCACATCGTCGACGAGCTCGTTGAAGTCCGGGTTCTTGGCATTCTCCGCGTGGAACTGCGCCATGCGCGCGGCGCGGCGCCCATCGAGCAGCGCGTCGAGCGTGATCTCCGCCGAGACCATCGCCGCGCTCACCGGGTCGAACGCCGGCGTCGTGCGGTGTTCGAAGAGCTCGGCCACGCCCCCCTCCGTCGTGTCGGCGCGCGGCGGGATCAGGTCGAGAATCCGCTGCGGGATCTCCAGGAACGACGGGTCGAGGGTCGAGATCACCGCGGCCATGGCCTCGCGCTGCCGCTCGGGCGCGACGATGTGCCGCACCGGCTGCGGGACGATGACGCCGTTCTCCTTCACCGCGTACGTGTAATCGAGCCCGCCGATCGACTTCGCCGCCGCCTCGAGCTGATAGCGGTGGTGCAGGAACAGCGGCACGAGCTTCTCTTCGAGCGACGATAGCGCCTCCCCCACCGCCAGGTTGCGCAAGCCGAACTGCGACAGGGCGATGCGGCGCACTTCGATCTCGTGGCGCAGCGCGGCGATCGGATCGCCCGGCGCGTCCCACACCGAAGCCAGCGGATGCGCGGCGCTGACGGGGCGCGCGTGCGGATCGTTGATGTAGAGGTGCGTGGGCGCCTCGTCGCGCACGAAGCGGTCGAGCTCCTGCTCGTTCGCAAACTGCCCGTACGCGTACTTGATCGAGAAGAGGTCGAACGCGCCTAGGCCTTTCGCGTAGGCGTCGGAGAGATCGAGCTTGCCGTCGACGATCTTCACCGTCGGCGACGGATAGTCCATCACCGAGGCGCGGCCGTAGCTGCTCGCGGCCATGTTGTGCGCGAGGCCTAGGGTGTGGCCGACCTCGTGCGCGGCGAGCTGGCGGATGCGCGCCAGGGCCATGACCGCGGGCGACGTGGCCGGATCGAGCTCGGCGAGCGCGCGGTCGCGCAGCTCGTCGTACTGCGGAATGAGCCCCCCGGCGATGAGCACGTCCTGGCGGATGCGCTGCGACCCCAAGACGACATTCCCCTTGACGATCTCACCGGTGCGCGGGTCGATCACCGCGCCGCCGAACGACCAGCCGCGCGTGGCCCGGTGCACCCAGTTGATCATGTTGTAGCGGACGTCCATCGGGTCGGCGTCCGGCGGCAGCACCTTCACCTGAAAGGCGTTGTGGAAGCCGGCCGCTTCGAAGGCCTGATTCCACCACGACGCCCCTTCGATGATGGCGCTGCGGATCGGCTCGGGGGCGCCGGGGTCGACGTAGTAGACGATCGGCGCCACCGGATCCGACACGGCGGCGTTCGGGTCTTTCTTCTCCAGGCGATGGCGCGAGATCCAGCGCTTCACCAGCGGCGCGGTGAAGGGCGACGCGTAGTCGGAGAACTCGATGCCGAAGACGCCGGTGCGCGGGTCCTGCCGCCGTGGCGTGTAGCCGGGCGGCGGCAACGCGATGAACGACTGGTGCTGCCGCACGGTCACGAGCTCTGACTGCGGCGCGACGCTGCTGATGTCGCGCCCGGGCCGCTCGCGCGTCTCGAACGTGAGGGTGGCCTCGACCTCCGTGTTGCGCGGAAAGGCCTTCGTGCGCGGCAGGAAGATCGCGCTGCGGTTGCGGTCGAGCGCGTAGCTCCCCTGCCTGGCGTTGCGCAGCCGGTTGGCGATGCCGTGCTGATCGCTCAGAAAAAAGTCGGTGGCGTCGACGAGGACGGCGTCGCCCTCACTCGATTCGACTTTGAATCCCCACAGCACTGATTTTGCGAACGAGTCCTCCACGCTGCGCCGCTCGTTCTCGTCGCTGCTCAGCGCGCGATAGCGCTCGTTGACCTCCACGAGGAGGACTTTCGGCCCGACGCGGTCGAAGCGGACGATGTGCGAGTCGCTCATCTCACCGCGGTCGAGGCCGATCGGCGTCGAGCCGACGCCCTCGGCCATGCCGGTGACGTGGATCATCTCCTCGCCCGGCCGCGCGATCTCCAGGTAGAGCTTCCCCGCATCGGCGTCCCAGAAGAGCGGCAGGTAGCCGTCGAGCTTCTGCATCTTCGCCGTCTTCGACGCGATGTCGTTTTTCGGCGCGGGCGGCGGCGGGGCGGGTTGGG
>DATDFB010000101.1:0-6450 GCA_036522835.1 Thermoanaerobaculia bacterium
CTGGGCGAAGAGGATGCCGGCGAGGAGCAGCGACGTGTCGATGGTGGACAGCTCGACCTGTTGAAAGCGCCGTCCGGTCGTCATGTCGAGGAAGTGATAGTAGAAGCCGCGATATCCGGTCGTGTTCGGACCGGCCGAATCCTGCGGCGACGTCCAGAAGAAACGCAGCGTAGCGAGGGTGCGGTCGGCGGCTGCCGCGCGAGTAATCCAGCCGTGCTCGACGCCGATGGGGTAGGCGGTGAGCGCGAATCCCACGGCGGCGATGCTCGAGAACGACGGCGTCGGCCAGCGGTCGGGTGTCAGTCCGTTGGCGGCCGGCGTCTGCTCCCAGAAGTAGTTGAACGTGCGATGCTGCAGCGTGTCGAGAAAGGCGGAGGTGTCGGGCGCGAGCCCTGGACCCCCGGAGTTGGCGGAACAGGCTCCGAGGGCCAGGGCGAATGAGACCGCGCTAAGGCGTCTCAGAAGTTGTATTCGACTCCGATCTGCAAGCGCCGCGGGTCACTAATGACCGCGTGGGGAGCTCCGACGGTAAACGTGTGTTGTGCGGGGAGGATGTTGATGTCGTAGCTGCCGAGGTTCTGGAAGTTGAAGACGTTGAACACGTCTGCGGTCACGCCAATGCTCGACCTGCCGATCTGCGGGAAGTCCTTCCGCAACCTCACATCCACGCGACGGTATGCCCAGCCGGGAATCAGTAGGAAGCTTCTTCCCGGCGGCGTGAACCCCCCGGGGAAGTAGTTGGAATCCGCCACTCCTCCAAACCGCGGCGCCGTCCCGACGTCCATCGCCGCGCCGCTTCCGAGTGTAATGAGACCACTGAACTGGATCCCGAAGAGGTAGGGAATGTCGGTGATCCAGTTGGCGACCACATGATGCTTTTCGTTGCTGCCGCCGTTATCGGCGTGTTTGGCGATCGTGTTCGCCTGCGCAAACCCGAACGGGAAAGAGCCCGTGAGGTCGTTGAGAACATCGACGCCAGCTACGGAACGCTGGGCGTAGGTATAGACCAAGCCGGCGCCCCAGCCGATTCCGCCGCTCGTGGACGGACGGTAGGGCCGGTCCAATTGTAGAGAGACAGCGTCGTACCACGTCTTCCCGTCGTTCGTCGAATAGATAACGTTGCGGATCCCGTGCGCGGCGATGTTGTAGCTGATGCAGCAGCTCCCATCCGGGCGGAGGATGTTGTTGCCCGAATTGTACACGAAGAGGTCGGTCCCACGCTGACCCTGGTAGGACAACGCCGCCACCAACGATCCGAACACACGCCGCACGCCCAAACTGAATTGCGTCGATTTTGGCGGCTTCGTCTTGTTGTCGATCAGAAATATTTCCGGTGTGCCGGTGCTACGGGCCAGGCTGCTGACCGCGGTGGTGTCGGCTGTCAGGTAGCTCGGGTTCCACGGCACTGCCCCGGTTGTCGGAGTGCCATTGTCGAAGCGCGTGATATACGTGGGTCGCGTGAGCTTCTGAATCTCGTCCACCGAGAAGTCGAACAGCGAGCGATCGTAATAGATCCCGTAGCCGCCGAAGACCGTCGTCTTGGTCTCGTTGTCGAGGGCATAAGAGAACCCCAACCGTGGCTGGAACGCCCCGTAGAACGGTGTGCGGTTCTTTCCGGTGCTGATATAGCGACTAAGGTCCAGATTTACCGGCAGCGAGTCGTGATAGGTGGTGAGGGTATCGGCGGCCCATTGGGGCGTCACATAGTCGGTATTGATCATTCGTGACTCGTAATCCCAGCGGATACCGAGATTCAGAGTCAGCCGGGTGGTCGGCGACCAGTCGTCTTGGAGGTAGGCGCCGATCTGAGTGTTGTTGACGTCGACAAGACCGGCCCCCGAAGCATAGATCAGCTGGTACGGGTGATCGTAATCGTACGCGAGTGTCGGAGCACCCGTGCCTCTGCACCAGCAGTTGGTGTTGATTGTGTCGGCAAATTCAAACTTGGGGACCGCATCGTTCAGCTTGTTGATGTGGTAGTTCACTAAATCGATGCTCGCTCCACCTTTGAATACGTGGTGCTCCCGGCCACTGTATGTGAGGTCATTGCGGAGTCCTAGGCGGCGCTGAATGAAGTTCTGTATGCTCACGTCGCTGCCGAGCCATGGATTCTGGGTTGCAGTATGGTAGATCCGCGTGATTTGACCTGCCTCGACCGGCGACGGATTTCGCTGGAACCGAGAGAAATCCAGCTTGGTCTCGTTCAAGAAACCGCCCCAGAACCGATTGTACTTCACCTGCGCGATCGACACGTTCTGGCGGAAGTCGTTGGCTGCCGGGAAGGTCCGGTCGCCTCCGAAATCGCGCACATCAGTCTCGTGGCGATTGTTGAAGTTCACTTCGGCGGAGGAATTCGGGTTGATGGCGTAGGTCAGTTTGCCAAACAATAGCGTCTCGCGAAACGGTGATGTGAAGTTGCCATTGTACTGCGAGAGGTTCACCGTATCGAGCGCCGTAAAACCGGTCGGCGTTGTGATACTCACGAGGTTGGAGCGATTCTGGTAATTGCCTTCGTATGAACCGAAGAAAAACAGCTTGTCCCGCTGGATCGGCCCACCGGCACTCAATCCTACGAGGGAACGGGAAAAGTCCGGCTCCTTGAAATTTGGATCGGTCTTCTTTTGCGCCGCCTGTAGCGTATCCAGCGCCACGAGACTCTGGTTTTGGTAGCCAAAGAATGCGTTGCCGGTCCAGGTGTTGCTGCCGGAGCGCGTCGTCGCCGAGATGATGGCGCTGGACGCCTTCTGATATTCCGCCTTGAAGTTTTGCGAGATGACGCGGTATTCCTGGATTGCGTTGCGAGGGAACGGATTGCCGCGGCTTGCGTCCTGGCCGGCCACGCCACCGCCTGTGAGGTCGTTCTTGAGACTCGTTCCGTCGACGAAGACGTTTACCTGATTGGCGGTGCTGCCGCCTGCGGAGAACGTCCTAAAGCCGATACTGTTGACGCGATCCTCGGAGACACTCACGCCGGGTGCGAGCGCCGCGAGGTCGAGAAAGTTGCGACTCGCCGTCGGCAGCTGCTGAAGCTGCTGCTGCGTCACGTTCGTAGCGACTTCGGAAGTTTTCAGTTCGACGGTCGGTGCCGCCTGTACAGTTACAGCCTGCAGTTCCACGGCTCCCGCTTGGAGGCTGAAGTCGCCCATCGTCGTCGCGCCGATTTGGACGACGATCTGACGATTCTGCGGGCTGAATCCGATCTTGCGCACCGAAAGCACGTAGTCCCCCGGTGTCAGACCTGGAAGCACGTATGAGCCATCGTTGTGACTCACCGCGCTTCTGGTGATTCCAGTTGCCGGTTGCCGCGCTTGCACCTCGGCGTCCGGCACGGCCGTCCCATTCTGATCCTTCACATAGCCGCGAACGGTGCCCGTCGTGGTTTGTGCGGAGAGCGACAGCGGGAGAGAGAACAGGCCGCAACACAACAGCAGGAGAAGACGATGACGATTCATGGCAAATCTCCGTGAAACGGGTTCAGATTGCCTAATTCTGCCCAAACGTCCGGGCCGGCCGCTACCCCTTCGCGTCGTCTCGTTTTGCGCCGTAACTTTCGAGCTGTCCGCTCCTCGATCCAGGAGAACGTCTAGATATGATGTCGCGCCTTGGTTCGTGTCTCTGTCTCTCGCTCCTCGTCACGTCCGCCGCCGCCGCGCAGAACCCCGACTCCATCCTCGCCCGCATGACTCTCGAAGAAAAACTCGGCCAGCTCAATTTGCTGTCCGCGGGCGGTCAGGCTTCGCCACAACAAATCCAGCTCGCGCGCGCCGGCAAACTCGGCGGGTTGTTCAACGTCATCGGCGCCGAGAATACGAGCGCCGTGCAGCGCGTCGCCGTCACCGAGTCGCGACTCAAGATTCCGCTGCTCTTCGGGCTCGACGTAATACACGGGTATCGCGCGATCTTTCCAATCCCGCTGGGCGAGGCCAGCGCCTTCGATCCTGATCTCGCCGAAGCGACCGCGCGCGCCGCCGGGCAGGAAGCCGCGGCCGCCGGCATCAGTTGGACATACGCGCCCATGGTGGATATCGCCCGCGACCCGCGCTGGGGCCGGATCGCCGAGGGCTCCGGTGAGGATCCGTACCTCGGCTCGCTGCTGGCGGCCGCGCGCGTACGCGGCTTCCAGCAGTCCATCTTCGCCACGGCCAAGCACTTCGCGGGCTACGGCGCCGCCGAAGCAGGTCGCGAATACAACGAGACCGAGATCTCCGAGCGCACGATGCGCGAGATCTACCTGCCGCCGTTCAAGGCCGCGGTCGACGCGGGCGTCGCGACCATCATGTCGGCGTTCAACGACATCGCCGGCGTGCCGGCGTCGGGTAACGCGTGGCTCACCGATTCGGTTTTGCACGGCGAGTGGAAGTTCAACGGCTTCGTCGTGAGCGACTGGACCTCCGTGGCCGAGCTGATGAATCACGGCATCGCGGGCTCGCCGTCCGAGGCGGGCCGGCGCGCGCTGACGTCCGGCGTCGACATGGACATGCAGTCGGGCATTTACGTCGACTCGCTCGCGCCGCTCGTGCGCTCGGGCAAGATCCCGATGGCCGTCGTCGATTCCGCCGTGCTGCGCATTCTGCGCGCCAAGATCCGGCTCGGCCTGTTCAAGGATCCCTATCGCGCGCGCACCGCTCCCGCGAACACCGAGCTGCGCGCGCTCGCGCGCCGCGCGGGCGGTGAGTCGATCGTATTGCTCAAGAACGAGCACAACGTGCTGCCGCTCGCGCGCACGACCGCGACCATCGCCGTCATCGGACCGCTCGCCGACAACAAAGACGAGCCGCTCGGTCCCTGGCACACGATGGGACGGCCGGAAGACGTCGTCACGGTGCTGCAAGGTGTCAGGAGTCGGGCGTCAGGGGCGCAGGTGATCTACGCGCAAGGCGCCGGCATCGAAGACACGTCCACCGCGGGATTCGCGGCCGCCGTCGCCGCGGCGAAGCGCGCCAACGTCGCGGTCCTCGTGCTCGGCGAGCGCGGCGACATGAGCGGCGAAGCGGCGAGTCGTTCGTCACTCGGCCTGCCGGGCGTACAGGAACAGTTGCTCGAAGCCGTCGCGGCGACCGGCACGCCGGTCGTGCTGGTCCTCATGAACGGCCGGCCGCTGATTCTCGAGTGGGCATCCGATCACGTGCCCGCCATCGTCGAATCGTGGTTCCTCGGCATCGAGGCGGGGAATGCGATCGCGGACGTGCTGTTCGGCGACGTCAACCCGAGCGGCCGCCTACCAGTCACGTTCCCCCGCGTGCTCGGCCAGGTGCCGCTGTACTACAACCATCGTCCCACCGGCCGCCCCGCCGACGCGAGCAACAAGTTCACGTCGAAATACATCGACGTTCCCGTGACTCCGCGCTATCCGTTCGGCTACGGGCTCTCGTACACGACGTTCGCGTACAGCGGGCTGAAGCTCAGCGCGGCGCAAACGCGCGCGACCGACACGATCACTGCCACGGTGACGGTGAGCAACACGGGCACGCGGGAAGGCACGGAAGTCGTGCAGCTCTACGTTCACGATGAAGTCGCCAGCGTGTCGCGGCCGGTGCGCGAGCTGAAAGCATTTCGTCGCGTAACGCTCAAACCGGGTGAATCACAAAACGTGGCCCTGCGCGTGGCGGTGCGCGACCTCTGGTTCATCGGGCTCGACATGAAGCCGGTCGTCGAGCCCGGGACGTTCCGGGTATTCGTCGGACCGAATTCCGCCGAAGGGCTCGAGGCGACCTTCGAATGCATGCCCTGATCTTTTTCGCGTTGCTCCAGGCGTCGCATCCGACGACCTGCTATGAAGTCTTCGTCCGCTCGTTCTACGATTCGAACGGCGACGGGATCGGCGATCTGCGCGGGCTCACACAGAAGCTCGACTACATCCAGAAGCTCGGCGCCGACTGCGTGTGGCTGATGCCGGTGGCGGAGTCGCCGAGCTATCACGGCTACGACGTGACGGACTACTACAAGGTGGAGCCCGACTACGGCACGAACGACGACTTCAAGATGTTTGTCGCCGCGGCGCACAAGCACAAGATCCGCGTGCTCGTCGATCTCGTGCTGAACCACACGTCGAGCGAGCATCCCTGGTTCAAGGAAGCGTTGCAGGACACGACCGCACCGCACCGCAACTGGTATCGCTGGTCGAAGACGCAGCTCGACAACAACTGGCACAAGTCGCCGGTCCGTGACGAGTACTATTTCGGCCTGTTCTGGAGCGGAATGCCGGACCTGAACTATGAAAACCCGGAAGTGCTCGTCGAGATGAAGCGTGTCGCCGCGTTCTGGCTCGACTCGATGCACGTAGACGGCTTTCGGCTCGACGCCGTCCGTCATCTCGTCGAGAACGGCGACCAGGTCTCGAACACGCCCGGCACCCACGCCGTGCTGCGCGATTTCGGCAACTATGTCCGCATGCTGGCGCCGAGCTCGTACACGATCGGGGAGGTGTGGGACAGTCCCGAGAATATTCTC
>DATDFB010000102.1:0-62495 GCA_036522835.1 Thermoanaerobaculia bacterium
CGCGAACGGCGCCGAGGAGTTGCCGATCGGCGCGACGGCGCCGAAATTCGCCCTCGTCAACGCCGTCGACGGCAAGACCGTCGCGTACAAGCCGGGCGACGGCAAGATCTCCGTCGTCTTCTTCACCTGCAACCAGTGCCCCTACGCGAAGGCCTTCGAGCCGCGCCTGATCGAGATCGCCAAGCAGTACCAATCGAAGGGCGTGGCCTTCTACGCCATCGACCCGAACGACGAGGCGCAGTACTCGGTCGAGTCGCTCGCGGAGATGAAGGCGCGCGCGGTCGAGCGCGGCTATCCGTTCCCGTACCTCAAGGACGGCGACAGCGCCATCGCCCGCGCGTACGGCGCGCGCGTCACGCCGCACGTCTACGTCTTCGACGGCACGGGCACGCTGCGCTACCGCGGCTACGTCGACGACAGCGCCAAGCCGGCCGAGCGGAAGACGGCCGGGCTCTCGAACGCGCTCGACGAGCTCCTCGGCGGGAAGACGGTGTCGAACCAGACCACGCGCGCATTCGGCTGCTCGATCAAGTGGAAGAGTTAGCGATGCTATGATCCCCAGCCTCGACAATGTCCGAGAAAAAGAGCTGGGGGTCGACCGTCGCCGGATGGTTTGTCGTTCAGGATCAGCCCACTGCCGATAACGACGTTCCGGAGCCCGCGGCGCCGCCGCCTCCGCAGCCGGAGCTCAACGTCTTCACCGCCCCGCCGCCCGCCGCGCCGGGCGGCGCCGTCGACTTCGACCAGGTCTACGAGGCCGCCGGCGTCGACGCCGACGAGCGCCAGCGCGTCTCGCGCACGCTCGACCTCCTGAACTCCCTCCCGCCCGGGACCGACGAGGCCATGAAAAAGCAGATCGTACTGGCCTCGCTGCGCGCCTTCGGCGTGCCCATCGAGCAGATCATCGAGGCCGCCGCGCAGGAGATCCAGGCCCTGGAGGCCTACATCCGCAACGGCGCCGCCGACACCGACAAAGTCGCGGCCGAGGCGGAGCAGCGCATCAAACAATACGAGGAAGAAATCGTAAAACTGCGCACCGTCATGCGCGAGCGCGTCGACGAGCAGCAGGCGGTGACCAGGAGCTGTAACGACAAGAAGCTGGAAGTGCAGAAGGTGCTCGAATTTTTCGGGCAGGACGCCGTCGCGCGTGTGGTGAAAGACTCGCCGAAGCTGCACGAGCCGGCCTAAGGAGACATCATGGGATTCTTCTCGCGTGTCGGAAATCTCTGGAAAGGCTTCCTCTCCCTCTGGATCGCCGACGTCGAAAAAAACCATCCGGAGATCGCCTACGAGAACGCCATCAACTCGATGATCGAGAAGTACGCGAAGCTCAAGAGCGCCACGGCGGCGATCATCCGCCGGCGCGACGACCTCGACGAGCGCTACAAGAAAGCGTCTGCGGAGATGGCCCAGACGGAGGCGGAGCTCAACACGGCCGTGGAGACGAACCAGGACGACCTCGCGGTCGTGCTGATCCAGAAGAAGAACGCCCTGGCCGCGGAGATTACCGAGCTGAAGACCGACATGGAAGCCGCGCGCAGCGACGCCGACTCGGCGAAGTCGTCGCTGCTGTCGGTGCAGTCGGAGATCGGCAAGCTCAAGGCCGAGCGCGACTCGATGCTGGCCAAGATGCAGTCGGCGCAGGCGCGCATGCGCATCCAGGAACAGCTCAGCGGGCTCTCCGTCGACGACGAGGTCAAGGCGCTCGACAACGTCCGCGCCCACATCAAGAACACCATCGCCGAGGCGAATTTGACGAAGGAGCTATCGGACTCCTCGCTCGACGCGCGCCTGGCCGCGCTGCGCGGCCAGACCGGCGACGTCATGGCCAAGCAGGAGCTGGCCGCGCTCAAGGCGCGTAAGGCGGCGGCGCAGGCGGGACAGCAGAAGACGATGTAACGACGAAGTCCTGAGTCCTGGGTCCTGAGTCCTGAGTGGGATTCGGGCAACTCAGGACCCAGGACGCAGGACTCAGGACTTAAGAAATGCGATTGACACCCTTTGCAAAGTTCTTCATCACCGTCGTGATCCTCGGCGTGATCGGCTACGCCGTCTACCACTACAAAGGCGCCGACGTCCGTAAGTGGGCGACCGGCGACAAGACCGCGACGTCGGCGTCGGGCGGCAACGCCGTCACCTCCACCGACTTCGCGGCGCTCAAGAACGCGCCGCCCGATCCGTCGCGCGACGCCGGCTCGAGCGGCGTCACGCCCGCCAGCCTGCCGAGCGGCGGCAAGCTCGCCCGGCCGCTCGTCGTGGCCATCAATACGTGGGCCGGTCACGCGCCCGGCGTCGTCTTCAACAACGGCCTCGATCCGAACGACGGCTCGCAGTACCGCAAGAAGTACGGGATGGACGTCAAGTTCGTGCTCATCGAGGACCCGGCCGCGAAGCTGGCCGCCTTCCGCAAGGGCGACGTCGACATTATGTGGAACACCGTCGACAACTGGGCGCGCGAGGCCTCGGTGCTGGCGGAGAACAACCAGAAGGCCAAGTCCGTCATCATGCAGGACTGGTCGCGCGGCGGCGACGGCATCGTGTCGATCGCGGGCATCAACTCCATCGAGCAGCTCGCCGGCGGGCACAAGATCGCCTGCACGCAGTTCACCCCGTCGCACTTCCTCCTCCTTTATCTATTGGCCCAGTCGGGCCTTTCGTCGCAGGCGCGCGCCGACGTGGAGCAGAACATCATCTTCACCCAGGACGCGCCGGCCGCCGCGGCCATGTTCAAGGCCAAGCAGGTCGACGCCGCGGTGACGTGGGAGCCGGACCTCTCCGGAGCCGTGGCCGCGCGCGGCAACGAGGCGCACATCCTCCTCTCCACGACGGCGGCGACGAACATCATCGCCGACACGCTCGTGGCGCGGCAGGACCTCATCGACCGCGCCCCCGACACAGTGCGCGACTTCATCCACGGCTGGTTCGACGGCATCGACATGATGAAGAGCGATCCCGCGAGCGCCAACGCGGTCGTCGGCAAGGCCCTGAAGCTCGACGCCGACACCGTCTCCGGCATGCTCTCCGGCCTCAAGCTCACGCCGTACGCCGACAACGCGCAGTTCTACGGCCTCGCCGGCGGCAAGGCCCACTACGAGACGCTCTTCGACACGGCCTTCGTGATCTGGCGCAAGAAGGGCCTGGTCACGCGCCCCGTCGAGGCAAAGGATTGGGCCGACACGCGGTTCCTCCAGTCGCTGGCGGCGTCGTATCCCGGCGCGAAGGTCGAAGAGCCGAAGATGGCCAAGAAGGAGCCCGGCAAGAACGACCGCGCCATCATCAATAAACAGCTCGAGATCCACTTCACGCCCGGCTCGGCCGACATCATGCCCGGCTCGTACTTCGTGCTCGACTCGCTGGGCGACACGATGACGTCCTTCGGCAGCACGTACCTGCGCGTCGAGGGGAACACCGACGCCACGGGCAATCCGACGGCGAACATGACGCTCTCGGAGCGCCGCGCGCTGTCGGTGAAGAACTACATTCTCAAGAACTTCCCGAACGTCGACCCGAACCGGTTCCAGACGATTGGCCGCGGCTCGTCGAATCCGGTCGCCGACAACGCCACCGAGGCGGGGCGGCAACTCAATCGGCGGACGGAGATCAAGGTGGTGCTGTCACAGTGATGTGGAGTGCGGCGGCCATGCCGCCGCTCTTCACGGCGACAGCGGCGGCATGGCCGCCGCACTCCACATGAGAAAGCAATCGTTATGGGCCATCCGCCAGCCGGTGCCGCGCGGCACCGCGCTGGCGCTCGCCTTCGTCATGCCCATCCTCGTCCTCGGCGCGTGGTGCGGCATCAGCTACGGCCACCTCGCGCCGCCGGACTTCCTCCCCTCGCCCACCGAGGTCGTGCGCGGCACGCTGCAGCTCTTTCTGCAGTACGACCTCACCACGGCCATTCTCGTCTCGACCAAGCGCATCGTCTTCTCGTTCCTCCTCGCCGCCGCGCTGGCGCTGCCGCTCGGCGTGCTGATGGGGGCGTTCGCGCCGGTGCACCACCTCTTCGAGCCGATCATGGCGCCGCTGCGCTACATGCCGATCTCCGCGTTCATCCCGCTCTTGATCCTCTGGTTCGGCATCTACGATCAGGAAAAGATCGCCTTCCTCTTTCTCGGAGTGTTCGTCTACCTCTTGCCCGTCGTCGTCTCCGCGATCCGCGCTGTCCCCGAGGAGCTCGTGCAGACGGCCTTGACCCTCGGCGCGTCGAAGATGCAGGTCATCCGCACCGTGCTCGTACCGGCCGCGCTCCCCGACATCTTCGACTCCTTCCGCGTGATGAACGCGATTCTCTGGACCTACGTGATCCTCGCCGAGGCGGTGAACCCCGAGCACGGCCTCGGATACATGGTCGAGCTGGCGCGCACGCACCAGAAGGCGTCGTGGTCGTTCGCCGGACTCATCGTCATCGGCGGCATTGGCCTCCTGACTGATTTTCTGATCCGCACCGCCTCGTCGATGCTCTTCCGCTGGCGCGAGGAGGCGCTGTGAGCGACGACGTGCAGCAGGGCGAGCCCGGCACCGTTGCCGTCACGGTCGAGCAGAAGCCCGGCAAGGGGACGTACAAGCCCGACATCAGCGGCAAGCCGCCGCGCCTGCGCATCAGCGACCTCGGCGTGACGTACATCGACCGCCACGGCCGCGCCACCGAGGCGGTGAAGGAGATCACGCTCGACATCCTCGACAAGCCGGGCATCGGCGAGATCGTCGTGTTCCTCGGTCCCTCGGGATGCGGGAAGTCGACGCTGCTCAAGGCCGTCGCCGGCATCCTCCCGCCGACGCGCGGCGAGATTTTGGTCGACGGCGAGCCGGTCACGGACGTCGGCCGCGACCGCGGCATGGTCTTCCAAACCTACACGTCGTTCGCCTGGCTGACGGTGCGTGACAACGTCGAGTATGGGTTGCGCCTGCGCGGCGTGCCGAAAGATCAGCGGCGCGATTCCTCCAACAAGTATCTCCAGGCCGTCGGCCTCTACGACTTCGCCGACCGCTATCCGAAGGACCTCTCCGGCGGGATGAAGCAGCGCGTGGCCATCGCCCGGACGCTGATCAACAAGCCGAAGCTCGTGCTGATGGACGAGCCGTTCGGCGCGCTCGACCCGCAGACGAGATGGGGGATGCAGAGCCTCCTGCTCGACGTCTCGCGCACCGAGGACAACACGATTCTCTTCGTCACGCACGACGTGAGCGAAGCGGTGTACCTGGCCGACACGATCTACGTCCTGGCCCCGCGGCCGACGCGCATCCTCCACCGCATCAACGTGCCGTTCTTCGAGAACCGCGACATGGCCTTGAAGTCGGCGCCGGAGTTCCGGGCGGTGGAGAAGCAGTTGCTGGATCTGCTGTACGTCAAATGACCACCCCGTCCGCGCGGAAGATCCACTGCTTCGGCTGAAACTCCGGAATGGCGATCGGCGTCACCACCGGGCAATTCGCGCGGAAGAACTCCGTCACCGGCCGCTTCTCCCCCGTGCGGTAGTAGTGCGTGAGGTACGCGAGATCCGCCTCGGCGATGTCGGTGAACCACTGGTCGAGGTCTTCGGCCCCGAGCTCGTGCAGCAGCGCCACCGCGTAGCCCGCCGCCTGTCGTTCGTACGCGAGCAGCTCCGGCAATAGCTCCTCGGAGACCGGCACCGGCAGCGGCCGCCCGATCTCGCGGGCCCGCGCGCTCGTGTCCCACTGCACGGTGTGGCCGAAGAGATGGAGGATGAGAAACAGCCGCTCGGAAGGCTCGGTGTCGTCGTCGATGTCGATCTGCGAGCCGTCGAGGTCGCCGAGGAACGGCTTCGGGACGTCGCGGATGTGCACGGGAATGCGGTACTTCGTGGCCAGGTACTCCTCTGCGCGCTCCGCGAGCGCGGCCAGACGCGATGAATCGATTGGCATGGCGCGCAATTTACAATACGCCCCGAATGCCCGAGAGCGACCCGCAAAAAACGCCATACGCGAAGCTGGCGTTCACGAATCCGTACAACCTCTCGCTCTTCCTCGGCGGGCTGGCCGTGTCGGTGCTGGCGCTCAATCCGATCGCCGCGCTCGTCGTCCTCGGCGCCGAGGGGCTGTGGATGCTGCATGCGCCGGAGTCGCGGGCGCTGCGCAAGCTCCTGTGGGACCCGCGCTTCGAATCGATCCGCCGCGAGCTCGAGCAACGCGCGCGGCAGGAGCGCATGCGCGCGCTCGAGCCGGCCGAGCAGCGCCGCGTGCAGTCGCTCATGGCCCGGCAGATGGAGATCGACCGCCTTGCCGCGCAGAACCCGTCGTTCACCGGCGACCTCCTGCGCAGCGAGCTGCAGAAGACGCGCAAGCTCGTCGACGCCTTTCTGGAAATGGCCTTGACCTGCGCGCGCTACGAGCGCTACCTCGACACCGTCGACTTGAACGAGCTCGATCGCGAGCGCCAGCGCTACACCGCGCGCGCCGCGTCGAAGAACACCATGGACGCGGAGCGCGAGCTGGCCAAGAAGAACGCCGCCGTCCTCGACAAGCGCATGGAGAAGCTCCGCGACATCCGCAACTACCTCGGCGTGGCCCGCGGTCAGCTCGACCTCATCGAGAACTCCTTCCAGCTCATCGCCGACCAGATCGTCACCATGCAGTCGCCCGCGGAGCTCTCCGGGCAGCTCGACGATCTCCTCGACGGCGTCGAGTCGATCCGGCAGACGGCCGTCGACACGGAGAAGATTCTGGCGGAGGCGACGACGACGTGACGAGAAGCTGGCGCCCCTCACCCGGCGCTTCGCGCCACCCTCTCCCCGCGATGCGGGGCGAGGGAGCTCTGCTTCCAGGACCCTCTCCCCGCCGGCGGGGAGAGGGTGGCCGAAGGCCGGGTGAGGGGCGATGAAATCCCTCCCCACCTGGGCCGACGACCTCCGCCGCCGCTACCTTCGCGGCGAATCGTCGATCTTCATCCTTCACGGCAACGTCTACGACGCCGTGCTGCACGGCGATCAGGCCCTGACCCTCACCGAGTTCCTCGGCAACGTCCTGCTCAAGGAGTCGAAGGAGACGATCGCCGTCTACAACGTCGCCACCGGCGTCCGCTTCATGAAGCGCGGCGAAGGGGTGCTGCAGCTCGACGACCTCCTGCTCTCGACCGAGAAGCCGCGCATCCTGGCCGCGCTGGAGCGGCTGCTCATCGGCTCGACGCGCGCCGCCGTCATCCTCGAATACGCCGAGGTCCTCGCGCCGGCGGGCGACCCGAACTTCCAGAGCGACGCCGACCGCGCCGCCGTCGTCACGCTGCACCGCTGGTCGTTCCTGCCGGAGATCGAGCGCAGCGACAACGTCGTCATCCTCATCTCCGAGAACCTCACCGACCTGGCCACGAAGATCGTCTCGAACCCGAAAGTCGCCGTCGTCGAAGTGCCGATGCCCGACGAGGAGACGCGCCAGGCCGCGGCGAAGCTCGCTGACGCGCGCATGTCCGAAAAAGATGTCGAGCGCTACGCCGAGATCACCGCGGGGCTGAAAGCGATTCAGATCCTGTCGATCCTCACGCCGCCGCCGGCAACCGAAGAGGAGGCGCGCGAGCGCGAGGCCTTCATCGCCGGGATCCTGAGCGGGCCTGACGCGCAGCAGCGCGCCAAGAAGCTGGCCGCGTTGACCTCGGGGCTGAACCAGGACGAGATCGCCAAGCTCCTCGCGCCGGGCGCGCAGCCGGTCGACCTCACGGCCGGCCGCGACGAGCGCGCGCGCGTCGACGCCGACCGCCTCATCGCCCGCCGCAAGCGCGAGATCCTCGAGCGCGAGTGCTTCGGCCTCGTCGAGTTCGTCGAGCCGGAGCACGGCTTCGAAGTCGTCGGCGGGATGGACGAAGTCAAGAAAGACCTCTCGCTCATCGCCGACTCGATCCGCGAAGGGGCCACCGCGCGCGTGCCGATGGGCATCCTCTTCACCGGGCCGATGGGCACGGGCAAGACCTTCGTGGCCGAGGCGTTCGCGAAGGAGTGCGGGCTGACCACGATCAAGCTGAAGAACTTCCGCTCGAAGTGGGTCGGCGCGACGGAGGGGAACCTCGAGAAGATCCTGAACGTGATCCGCGCCATCGGCCAGGTGGTGGTGATCATCGACGAAGGCGACCGCGCCTTCGGCAACACCGACGGCGAAGGCGACGGCGGCACGTCGTCGCGCGTGATCGCCCGGATCAAGGAGTTCATGTCCGACACGTCGAACCGCGGGCGGATTCTCTTCCTGGTGATGACGAACCGCCCCGACAAGCTCGACGTCGATCTCAAACGCGCCGGACGCCTCGACCGGAAGATCCCGTTCCTCTACTCGCAGACGCCCGAGGAGGTGGAGAACATCGCCCGCGCGTCGATCCGAAAAAATCGAATCAACACCGGCGTCGACCTCCCCTCGATCCGCGACGCCTTCTCGAAGAAGCTCGTCGGCTACAGCAACGCCGACGTCGAGGCGGTCATCCTGATGGCCAACGACGACGCCGCCCGCGCCGGCGAGACGAGCGTCAGCGCCGCCCGCTTCGTCAGCGCCGCCGCCGACTACTTCCCCAGCCGCGACGTGGAGCTCCTCGAGTACATGGAGCTCCTGGCCGTGTTCGAAGCCTCGAGCCGCCGGTTTCTGCCCGCGAAGTATTCGGGGATGACGCCGGAGGAGCTCGATCTACGGTTGCGACAGTTGCGGATCGTGGTGGGCGGGCGGCGCTGAGACGGCGGACCGAGCTCATCGCCACGATGCCGGAGTCTAACCGTTGCGGATCGGCGCGGCGAGTTGACTGCCGACGCGCCAGAAGCGCACGGCCTGGATGAAGTAGAGGATCGCCAGCGCTCCGGCGATCCACCCCCAGACGTGGACGATGAAGCGCCCCGCCGCGAGCGTGAAGAGCACGACGCCGACGATCACCGACCAGTTCACCAGGCCGAGGACGACAACCGTAGCCTCGGCGGCGTTGTGCCGGATCAGCCCGCGCATGAGCGGCGTGTACTGCGTGAGGCCGAAACCGTGCTCGTGAAGGCGATCGTGTCGGCGCCGAAGCGGCGGAATTGGAAGCCCTGCGCCGTGGCGGTCGCGGAGCGGCGCTCCATCTCGTCGAGCGGAACGTCGGCCAGCCCCTGCGCGCGCTCCACGCGCCGCGCGAAGATCGGGATGCCGATCGTGCAATAGAGCTCGTTCCACGTCGCGGCCAGCACGGCCTCCGTGACGGCGGCGGCGAAGACGGCGACGATTCCGAGGAAATAGGCCACCGGTAAAAGTATGGATCGAGAACGCTCACTTGCGTGATACGCCGCCGAAGTGAATGACTTTATTCTCGAACGATGAAGAACGCCGTCGCCGTCCTCCTCCTCGCCGCCCTCGCCTCCCCCGCCCTTCCCGCCGACCCCCAGCTCGCCGAGCGCGTGCGCGCCGAGCTCCTCTTCTCCTGGCGCGCCTACGAGAAGTACGCGTGGGGCCACGACGAGCTGCGGCCGATCTCGAAGACGGCGCGCGACTGGTACGGGGAGTCGCTCCTCATCACTCCCGTCGACGCGCTCGACTCGCTCATCCTCATGGGCTTCGACGACGAGGCGGCCAAGGCGCGGAAGCTCATCGACGAGCGGCTCTCCTTCGACAAGGACATCTCCGTCAAGAACTTCGAGATCACCATCCGCGTCCTCGGCGGGCTGCTGTCGGGCTACGAGCTCACCGGCGACAAGCGCCTCCTCGCGCTCGCCGACGACCTGGGCACGCGCCTCCTTCCCGTCTTCAACTCCCCCACCGGCATGCCGTACGTCAACGTCAACCTGAAAACGGGCAAAGTGAGCGGCACGAAGTCGAATCCCGCGGAGATCGGGACGCTGCTGCTCGAGTTCGGAACGCTCTCGAAGCACACCGGGAAGCGGATCTACTACGACAAGGCCAAGAACGCCGTCGTGCAGCTCTACAAGCGCCGCTCGAAGATCGGCCTCGTCGGCGAGGAGATCGACGTCGAGACCGGCGCGTGGACGAGCCGCGCCAGCCACGTCGGCGGCGCCATCGACTCGTACTACGAATACCTCCTCAAGTGCGCCCGGTTGTTCCATGACCGCGACTGCGAAGACATGTGGCGCACGAGCATCAAAGCGGTCAACACGTACCTCGCCGATCCGCCGTGGTACGGCGAAGCCGACATGGTCACGGGCAAGCGCACCGCTCCGGAGTTCGGCGCGCTCCACGCCTTTTTTCCCGGCGTCCTCGCCTTGGGCGGCGATCTGCGCCGGGCGAAAGCCCTCGAAGCCGCCGCCTTCCGCATGTGGCAGCTCCAGGGCATCGAGCCCGAGGTGCTCAACTACAAGACGATGACCGTCACCTACCCCGGCTACCCGCTGCGCCCGGAGATCATCGAGTCGGCCTATGTCCTTCACCGTCTGACGCATGAGAAACGGTACGAGGACATGGGAAAAGTCTTCCTCGACAGCCTCTCCGCGCACTGCCGCACCGACGCCGGCTACACGAATCTCAAAAGCGTCGTGACGATGGAAAAGGGCGACCTGATGCCGAGCTACTTCCTGGCCGAGACGCTCAAGTATCTGTATTTGATCTTCGCGCCGGACAGCGTTTTGGACTTCAAGGGCAATGTTTTTACGACGGAGGCGCATCCGCTGCGACGTTAGGTGACAGGTCACGGGTAACAGGTGACAGGTGGGGTTCGCGATGATCATTACCTGTCACCTGTCACCTGTCACCTGTCACCTGTGACCCATGATTTGGTATCGTAAAGTTGCCCGCTGCCAGTTACCAGTTCTCAAAACGAATACCGATACTCCACCCTCGCCAGCTGCTCGTACCACACCTGCCGCGTCAGAGCCTGTCCGAATCCCACATAGAAGGAGCTGTGCTCGTTGACGATCAGGCGCGCGCCAGCCTTGACATTGACGATATTCGTGCCACTGGCGTCGTTTGGGTGGGGCGGACTATATTGAGAGCCGCTCACGACATACCAGCCAACGAGCTCGGCTACCGGGACCAGCTTGAATCGCGCGCTCTCGTAAACGACGTGACTGACGCCGAGGCCATAGAAGGCGACGTCGCCTGCGAAGTTTCTAGAACCCACTCCCTTCGATCCGCCGGTCGGATGCCAGTCGCCTACTTGCGACTCGAGCGTGGTCCGATCGGAGAGCTTCCGGTAATACAACAGCGACGGCTCGACGCTGGGATGTCCGGTGCCCAACCCTTCCACCGCCTTTCCCGTGGGAAAATAGCCGCGAACCTGCAGAGTGAGCGCCTGGTCGGGTCGCTCGGCCAGCGCCATCTTGACGCCCGCGCGAAGATCGCTGATGCCCTTCAGATTCTCCGCAGGCGGCCCGCCAACTTCGCCCGTCTTCGTGAAACCGGAACCCGGCTGAAGCCGGCGGAAAGGGAGCTCGGCGAACAACGAGACGCGGCTCGTGGGAGCATATTCCGTGTGCAGATAGAGTTGCTGGAACTTGACGTTGTTCGAGGCGGCCGGCCCGGGTCCCGCAGCATCCTGATCGGCAGGATTGGGGCCCAATCTGAAACAGCCGCATTTCCCGTAGAAGAACTCCGCCCGGTCCGGCACGTCATCATGAAAACCGGCTTCGAAGCGGACGCGCACCTGCGATCCCACCACGGCGTCATCGATATAGCCGACCATACTTCCGGCGATCTTCGCCCGGGGCCGCGGTTTCACCGGCTGCGAAGGGAGACTCTGAGCGGCCACGGCCAACGGGAAGAGGAGTAATAGAACCGTTCGCTTCATTGTGCCGATCCTTTCCGAATGTGAGCGAGTTGCCTACGTAGATCGTCACGAGCCGTGCTCAAACGTGTTCGATCGGGCTCCGCGGTCTCAACTAGTAGTGCATTCAGACCCTCGATCGTTTCTTCGGCATCGGACACGGCACCGGATGTCAAGTTTTGGCGGGCGACCTCGACGTACCGATCGGCCAGTTGCGTGTACATGATCTGAAGTTCGGGTTGCAGGGATTGACGGAGAAGAGTACGAAGCAGGACGGCCTTGGCCCGTTGCTCTTCGAGAGGCGACGCGGGGACGACGAGCTCGCCGATCAAGCCGAGGGCCTGACGGTTTCGCTGCTTCGCCGCCTCGATCTCCTCGCCGTTCCACGACAGGAACGACAGATTGTTATAGAAGGTGGCCAGCTCCGTTCTGTATTGCCGGCTGCGGTTCCCCCTGGCCAGCGCCTCTTCGATGGCAATGGCCCGCTCATAGAAACTCCTGGCCTCCGGCGACCTGTTCGTGTCGCTCATCAGCGTGGCGAGATTGTTATAGGCGCGGGCGAGGTCCTGGGATGCCGGCAGTGGCTCGAGCAGTCGAATGGCTTCGCGGAAGTCCGCCTCGCAGTTCTTCAGATCTCCGCCGTCGTAACGGAAGATGCCGCGGTTGTAGTACGTGCGGCCGAGCTCCTGCCGATACTCGGCAATTCTCGGGCTCTGCCGGTGCAACTCCTGCTGCAGGATCAACGCTTTGTCATACGCGTGTTCCGCTTCGGCGCGCTGGTGAGAAACGACACCGGGCGAATTCCGCAGCCATACTCTCAGCGTCTCGCCGAGCCAATTAAGCGAATAGGCCAGCTCGCGGCGGTATTCGGCCTTACGAGGATCATCATTGGCGAGACGTTGAAATTCATCGATGGCGATTTTGTATTCGCGTACCGCGTCTTCCGGCTTGTCGAGCAGGCGATTGATATCGCCCAATCTGGAATGCGCCCACGCGGCTTCCTGTCGGAGCTCTGCGTTCTCAGGCGCCTGATGGGCAAAGACGAGATAAAAGGGCTGCGCCTTCGCCAGCAGCTCTTGGCGCAATTGCTCGACCTCCGGCATTTCAGCCGATTCCTGCGCGTGGGCCTGGCTGGCCGACGAGACGATGACATTGACCGCATTTCTCGCCAGCAGCAGGTTCTGTTCGGCGCGGTTTTTTTGCCGTTGTGCCGAATACCCCAGGAGCACCGCGACGATGAGCAAGCCTCCCAGAACGCCGGCCACGAGCCGGGCCCGGCGGAGCTTTTGCCGGCGCCACGCTTCCCGCTCCGTCTCGATGCGGTCTCTCTCTTTCCTGCTGTGCTCCAGGAATTCCATGGCCCGCGGGAAACTCGAGTCATAACGCCGTGCCCACGCAGCCGTGGGGCGGTTCTGTTCGCGCCATTGCAGACCGAGCTCGAGCTCGGGACTGCGCCAGAGCCCCGCACTTCCCTGCTCGAACCATGCGGCCCCCTGGGAAAGACGGACGTACATGCCTGCCGCCGCTTTCTCCTCGTCGGCCCAATGAATGAGGCGCGTCCAGCACCTCATCAGGCTCTCGTGCGAGAGGTCGACCATCGACGTCGAATCGAGCGGCACGGAAGCGGGCGGCATCAGGAACGAGCGGCCCGGCCTCCTGAATACTTCGAGGACGCCGGTCACCTCGGCTTCCGCCGCCTCGCAAATGGCGGCCAGCTCCTTGACGGTCGTCGGCCGTCTGACACCGCGGGGGTCGGAGAACGTATCCGTCAGCGCCTTGAAGATTCGTTCGACAACTTCGGCGCGAGTGACGGAAACGCTCTCCTGATACGCCTCTTCCGCGTGCAGGGAGAGAGCGTTGCCAATGGTCCCAATGCCCTCGTAGTCGACGATATCGAGAGTTTCGCTGCCGCGGCCCCACGTCCGCATGAGTGCATGCTGCAGCAGCGGAAGCTGGTCCTGGTCTTCGCCGAGGTCATTGAGGAGCCGCTGCACGAGGCGGGGAGTGATCGCCCTCCCGCCGACGGCCACTGGACCTGTAATCGCAGACCGCAATTCATCGCGCGTCATCCGCGGTATGAGGTACTGCCCGTCGTTGATCGCTTCTGCCAGGCCGGGGTATTCCATGCAGTCGCCGATGAAATCGGAGCGCATGGTAATCACGACGTAAATCGGAATTTCGTGTTGCTTCGCTGCCTCGAGGAGCAACTTGACGAAGATCAGCGCCTCATCTTTGGCATTGGCGATCTGACGGCTTCGGCGGAACCGGAACAGCTCCTCGAATTGGTCGACGACGAGCAGAAGGTTATCGTGCCTTGCGATGTGTGCGTGGCGGACGGCGTCGACGAGTCCCAGCGTCCCGCGGTAAAGCGTCGCTTCCAGCAGTACCCGGCTTGTTTCGGCCAGCTCTCCGGTTGCTCCCAGTACGTCGCGCTCATTGAGTACGGCGGCCAGATGCCCAATGGGATTTTCACCGGGACGGAACATCGCCACGCGCCAGCTCGAGCCGGCAGTGACCATGAATCCACTCTGCAGCGCGGGGATTAGGCCGGATCGCACCAGCGATGACTTGCCGCTTCCCGACGTGCCGACCACCGATAGAAACCGATGGGAGCGCAGCCGCCGCTGCAATTCGTCGGTATGCGTCTCGCGGCCGAAGAAGAAATGGTCCTCATCCGGTTCAAAGGGGCGAAGGCCCGGAAAAGGGTTCGCAGGCGCTTGCGCTCGCATTGTCCCCGCCGTGAATCAACGCCTCAGACGAGTGGTGAATGGTCTCAGTGCATCAGCCGAGAATCCGTCGAACTGAGGGATAACCATTGCCTCGTGGGTGCGGAACTGTTCCTTGACGGTTGTCCTCGGCGGAAGGAGCGAGATCCCAACGAGAGGCGCCGGCTTCGTTCGCCCATAGCCGGCGCTCTTCTGCAGTTCCCGCAATTGGCGGCGCAGCCAGCATTCGCTGCCGGCGCCATAGAGGATCAGCGCCGCATCGCAGTCGGCGAGATTCTCCTGGTGATATTCCCGGATCTCGCCTTCGTCGCCCTCGAGGATCGGCTCCGTGACTTCGAATCCTTGCTCGAACAGATACTCCGCCCAGGGCGCGGCGTCGGCGGCATCCCTTCCGTCATAGATCAGATACAAACGAACGAGCTTGTCGGAGCGGTCCGTGGCGGCAACCGTGCCCGCCGGACCGCGAAGCCGTTCCTGATAAACAGTGCGCAGATCCTCGAGACCGGTTTCCAGGAGATCGGCATTCTTGTGCAGCCGCGGATCGGTGCGCAGGCCTTCCCTCAGCGTGCGTTGCCGTTCGTCGTCGATCCGCAAGGCTGGGGAAATCCACACCAGGCGCGAAAAATCGCCGCGCGCTCCCCGTTCGATGGCTAGCTCGTTCTGAATCTCGATGAGAGACTCCTCGCCCCCCTCGGGGACGACGCCGTAGGACCGGCCGATGAGATGAATCGACAGGCGACAGCGGGAGAGATCGTTCCGCACGGCGGCCTTCACCTCCGACGCGACAAGGGGCAATGGATCGTCCGGCAGGACCATGTAGCCGTGCTGTTGCAGGTCGCGCTTGATCGAATCGCGCTCGTCCACCAGATCGGGAGTCGTCTGCGCCAGGTAGACGGCTCCACGTTCCTCCATCGGCGCCGTCATGCTCTCTTCGTCGCTCCCGATCGTTTCGAGCAGGCAACAGATGTCATGGGCCAGGTCGTCGAGCTTGAGCCAGAAGTCCCGCTGCGCCTCGGGGCCGAAGATCTCGTCGAGCTCCAGCACCTTCCCGGTCTCGGGATCGACTTTGAAGAACTCGTAGCCGAGAAGGCCCTGCAGCTCCGGAGGATGCGCGTCGAGCGGGACCGGCGTCTTGATGACCTTGAAGAGCCGGGCCTTGTCGTGGATGCGGATGCCGCCCTGTTGCGCGGCCACTCTACAGAATTCGCTGAGCTCCTTCCGCGTCCATTCCGATCTCACATAGCGCGGTGTGAGGATCGAGATCAGACCGGCGACCCGGCGCAGCCGATCACTGATGGTGTCGGAGAACAGGTCGTTACCGGCGAGCTTCGGATCGCGCCAGATGTCCGCCGACTTGCCGAGGAGCTGGGCGACGCGCACCTCGAGAGCGCGGTGAAGACCGGCGATCCAGCCCTTCCGCCCTTCGACCAAAGCGACATTGTCGAGGTGGGCGTAGCTGATGAACGCGTCACACTCGAAGTTCACGACGCAACTCCGCCATTTCTACCGAGCGCGAAGGTGCCGTCGGATGCGAGGGTGCCGTCCGACACCGCCGGCACGTGCCGTAGCGGCGCAATCGGACGATGCGTGTCCAGATGACCTGGCAGGGTAATGTTCATGGCTCGAGCTCTGAAGACTAGTGACAACAGCACGCATTCTGTTTCACGAACATCTCCGCCCATGCTGCTCAGTCTGGGTCGCGGCCAGGCGCGCGGCGGGTGTTTCCGTGAAAAAGAGCATCCCGTGCGAACGCGGAGCCGCTGACCCGTGTTCTAGCTACCGATGAAGAACTCGTGGACCGGCGGCGAGACCCTCCCCCAAGCGGTGGACGACGGCGGCCTCGCCGTGGCCGTCCACCGTTGTGATCCCGGCGCGTTCGAGCGGCTCATCCAGCGCTTCGAGCGGCCGCTCTTCACCTATGCGGACGGCATCCTGCAGAACGCCTTCGACGCCCAGGAGGTCGTGCAGGACGCGCTGATGCGCGCCCACAAGGCCCTCACGCGCCAGTACGACGAGGAGCGCTGCCGCCAGTTGGCCCTGCGGCCGTGGCTCTTCCGCACCGTGCGCAACCTGTCGCTCAACAAGCGGCGCTCGAAGCGAAGCTCGCTCGAGCAGCCGCTCGAATCGTTCGACGACGGCCGCCTGGGGCCGTTCGTCCACCTCGAGGGATCGGAGCTGGAACGGAAGGAAGAGGTCGAGCTGCTCAAACGCGCCATGTCGCTCCTTCCGGTCGACGCCCGCGAGCTCATCGTCCTTCGCTTCATGGAAGAGATGCCGTACGCGGAGATTGCCAAGACCGTGGGCGCGTCAGAGGCCGCGCTGCGGGGGAAGGTGTTCCGGTCGCTGAAGCTCCTAAGAGACGCGCTGGAACAGAAGGGAGTCGCATATGCAATGTAGAGCCGCATTGACGCGCATCGACGCGCTGCGGACGCGGGAGCTCGCCCCGATCGAGCAGACCGCCGTCGAGCAGCATCTGAAGACCTGCCGGAGTTGCAACGAGTCGACCGAGGACGTCGACCACCTGGTGCACGCCGTGAAGGCGCTCGCCGTCGCGCCGCCGCGCTCGTGCTGCGACGACGTCAAAGCGCAATGCGTCGACTCGGTCGACCGCGTCGGCGACGTCTGGGTGGCCTTCTCCAACGACGGCATCCGCATGATCTCGACCGGCGACTCCATCGACGACCTGCGCGCGCCGTACGCCAAGCGCTACGGCCGCGAGCTCGCCCCGGCGCCGATCCCGGCCGCGCTGCGTAAGCAGGTCGAGGCGGCGGTGAGCGGCGAAGGCGTCGACGCGCCGAAGGTCGACCTCGAGTCGGCCAGCGATCTGGAGCACGACGTCCTGCAGACGCTCACGCGCATCCCCCGCGGACAGGTGCGCACCTACGCCTGGGTGGCGCGCCAGGTCGGGCGCCCTCGCGCCGTGCGCGCCGTCGGCAACATCATCGCCAAGAACGTCGTCCCCTTCGTCGTGCCGTGCCACCGCGTCGTCCCCTCGGCCGGCGGCGTCGGCAACTACATCTTCGGCAGCAGCACCAAGCGCGCCCTCCTCGAGCGCGAAGGCGTGCCGGTCGACGAGCTCGAAATGCTGGCGCGCGACCACGTCCGCTACATCGGCTCGAAGACGACGCACATCTTCTGCTTCCCCACCTGCCGCGACGCGCGGCGCATTCAGGACAAGAACCGCGTGCCCTTCCGCGACGCCGACGAGGCGCTCGAGGGCGGCTACCGCCCCTGCCGCAATTGCCAGCCGGTGGTGGCCGCATGAGCGCCGTACTGCAATTGCCCGTGGCCGGACCCGACATGCACGCGGTCTCCATCCCCGCGCGCACATTCACCGGCGACTTCTGGTTCACCCGCCGCACCGGCGACCGCTTGTGGTTCGCCCTCGGCGACGTGGCCGGCAAGGGGCTGCCGGCAGCGCTGGTCATGGCCATGATCCAGGAAGAGCTCGAGCAGCGGATCAAGTCGTGCGCGCGCGCCGGCTGCAATCCGGCCACGACCATGCAGCGCCTGCACGGCTTCCTCCGCCCGCTCCTCCCGAGCAACCGCTTCGCCACCGCGGCCATCGGCTGGCTGCGCGACGACGGCCTCTTGACCATCGTCAACGGCGGCCACTGTCCGCCGCTCGTGCTGCGCGCCGACGGCCGCGTCGAAGCGATCGGCTCGACCGGCCCGATCGTCGGTGTGCTCGACAACGCGCAGTGGAGCGCCGCGACGCTGAGGCTCGGCGACGGCGACAAGCTCCTCCTCTACAGCGACGGCGTCCTCGAAGCGACGTCGCCCGACGGCGAGGAGTTCGGCCGCGAGGGCATCGAGCGCGCCCTGCCGGCGCCGTCCGCCTCGGCCAGCGCCGTGGCCACGGCAGTCGTCGAAGCGGTGCGGGTGCATGCGAACGGCGCGCGCGAGGATGATCTGACGATTCTGGTGATCGGCTGAAATCCGCCTGGGCGGATACAATCCTTCTACCTATGAAAATCCCAACTGCCTTCCTCGTGGCAGCGCTCGCGCTGCCGTCCCTCCTCTCCGCCCAACCCAAGCCTCCCGCCGCCGCCGCGCATGCGCTTGCCACGGCGGAGCGCCGCGCGCTCGGCGCCGGCGTCGCCGAGTACACCTTCAAAGTGCGCGTCGGCAACGGTCCATACGACGAGATCGGCATCCATCGCGTGGTCAAGGAGACCGCGCCGAACGCGCCCGCGCATACCGGCACGGCGCTCTTCCTCGCCCCCGGCGACATCTGGAACTTCCGCGCGGCGTTCCTGACCGGCAACCACCCGCTGCCGCAGTTCCTCGCCGAGAACGGCGTCGACGTCTGGGGCATCGACTACCGCTGGACCTTCGTCCCCGCGACCGTCACCGACACGTCGTTCATGCAGAGCTGGGGCATCGAGCAGGACGCCGCCGACCTCCGCTACGCGATGAGCGTCGCGCGCTTCGGCCGGGCCATGACCGGCAGCGGCTTCGACAAGCTCTTCCTCCTCGGCTGGAGCCGCGGCGGCCAGATCGGCTACGCCGCGCTCGACGCCGAAACGCAGCTCCCTCCCGGCCAGCAGAGCGTGCGCGGATTCATTCCGGTCGACATCTATCTGAAGACCAATGACCCGCAGCTCGCGGCCGCGGCGTGCCAGCGCCGGCAGGCCTCGGAGGCGACGATCGCCGCCGGCGGCTACGCCAATCCGGTCGGCGGCCTCGTAGCCGTCCTCGGCCAGCTCGCCGCGCTCGACCCGAACGGCTCGTCGATCCTCAACGGACCGCCGTTCAACCTTCCCGGCTACACGAACCGCGAGGCTGGGCTCCTCGTCGGCGAGGCCACGTTCGCGCTGCTGGGCGGCCTCGAGCCGGCGCCGTTCTATCACTTCACCGGCGGTGTCTTCGGCACGGACGGCAAGCCGGCCGGCCTCCTGTACTCGAGCGAGGCCGATCTATTCACCTTCGAACAGGGCGCCGCGCCGCTGCAGCCGAATCGCGAGCTGGCCGACGCCGACACCGCCACGTGCGAGGCCACGAACGTCCTGTGGGACGACCACCTCGGCGAGATCACCGTGCCGGTCTACTACATCGGCGCCGGCGGCGGCTTCGGCGAGACCGGCCTCTACACGACGACGCTTCTCGGCAGCGCCGACGTGACGACGAACATCGTGCACAAAGTGCCGTCGACGCAGCGCCTGCTCGACTTCGGCCACGCCGATCTCTTCCTCGCCTCCGACGCCGAGGCGCTCGTCTGGCAGCCGCTCCTGGCCTGGCTCCGCGCGCACTGATTGTGGGGGTCAGGTCTTCAGTTTCCAGTTTCTTATTTGCGGCCGGCGGAGGCTCAGCAGTGGTACTCTGCTCCAAAATCGGCCGCAAATAAGAAACTGGAAACTGAAGACCTGACCCCATGAGAAGCGCGCTTGCCCTCTTTCTCTTCGCCGCGTCCGCCTTCGCCAGCGAAAGCTGGATCCTCGACGTGCCCCTGCGAGGCATTGCCAATCAGGAGACGGGCGAGGTGCGGATGCTCATGGACTTGAGCGCCGCCCCCGCCGGTGCGCAGCTCGTCGTCAACGGCACGACGACGATCAACCTCGGCAGCTCCGCCATGGTGAACGGCGACTCCGTCGCGTTCTCCGCCGGCAGCGGCAATCAGGTCGTCATCGACTACAAGCCGCTGTCGAACTTCGGCGCCGACTTCTGCGCCGGCGGCGCCGCGGCGGAGAAGCAGATCCCCATGCGCTTCGCCGGCGCGCAGGACATCGTCTCCTGGCGCATGTCGTCGTACGCCGTGGCCGCGCCGAACGCCGAGTGCTCGCAAGTCTCCAGGCACGTCGGCGACGCGCCGGCGTTCATCCAGGCCGTCGGCGACGGCGTCGCGCCGGCGCTCAGCGGCACGTTCAAGGGGCGCACGCCGTACGACGTCATTCTCGTCCTCGACAAGTCCGGCAGCATGGCCGACCTTCCGCCCGGCTCGAACGCCGGCCCGGTGAAGGCCGACATCCTCAAGTCGGCCGTGCAGGGCTTCGTCAGCCAGTGGGAACAGATCGACGCGCCGGTGCCCGGCGGCAAGGACGACTCGCTCGACCGCTTGGGCGTCGTTTTCTTCGACAGCAGCGCCGCATCGCAAACCCTCCCCGGCGCCGATCCTCCGGCGAACGTCTTCCTCCAGCGCGGCGGCGGCAACGCCTGGAACGCCGTGATCAGCAAGGCCAACACGCTGTCGCCCGGCAGCTCGACGTCGATCGGCGCCGGCGTCAACGAAGGGATGTCGCAGTGGAAGAGCGACCCGAAAAACGATCTGTCGGTCGTCGTCGTCACCGACGGCATGCAGAACACCGCGCCGCTGATCAGCCCGACCGGCAGCGGATTCCTCGGCCTCACCCCCGTGGCCGGCCTGCCGCAGGAGCTGCGCAAGCGCTTCATCCCCATCCAGACCATCGGCTTCGGCACGCCCGCGCAGGTCGATGAGGACCTGCTGCGCAACATGTCGCTCGAGACCGCGGGCGTGTCGTACATCGCCGTCAACTCGTCGACGATGTTCGACGTCTTCGGCATGACTCTCGTCTCGCTGCTCAAAGGCAACACCGCCTCCATCGGCACGCGCACCAGCGACACCATCACCGGCAAGGGTCCGACCGCGCCGCAGGGCGTCGTCGTCGACCGCAGCGTCGAGCGCGTCGTCTTCTCGCTGCAGTGGGCGCCGCCGCTGCGCAACGCCCTCGACCTCGACGTCTTCAAGCCCGGCACGACCACCGTGGCCACGCCGACCTCGTCGAAGAAACAGCCGCAGATCGCCCTGCAGAGCTTCGACTTCCCCGAGCGCGGGACGTGGAACGTGCGCGTGAAGCGCGGCCCCGACACGAAGCTCGACCCCGTGCCGTACACGCTCAACGTCTTCTTCAAGGAGCGGAGCCTCGACTACGTTCTCACCTTCGACAACCTCCACGCCGTCACCGGCGACACCCTCGGCATCCGCGCGCTCGTGTCGTGGGACGGCAAACCGCTGACCGGCCTTCCCGACGGCGCGATCCGCGTGCGCATCCAGCGCCCGCAGGAAAGCCTCGGCACGATCCTGCACAACACGCGGCGCGAGGTCTCGTCGGGCCCGACCACCACGCCCGCGGGCGACATCCAGTCGCCGCTCGACCAGAAGCTCGCGGCGTTCAAAGGGCAGTCGCTCCTCGAGCGCATCACGCCGAGGGACGTCGTGACGATTGCGCTGAAAGAAGTGGGTAACGGCGTCTACGCCGGCTCGTTCGACCAGACCGGGATCGCCGGTACGTACGGGTTCGAAGCGATCCTCGACTGGGACATGGAGCGCACCGGGCACGTGCACCGCGAGGAGCGGCTCGAGGAAAACGTCGCCGTGAAGGCCGATCCGGCCAAGACGACGGTCGACATCGCGCAAACGCAGCAGCCGACGATCTGGACCGTCACCGTCACGCCGCGCGACCGCTTCGGCAACTACCTCGGACCGGGCTACGCGTCGGTCATCAAAGCGCGGCTGCGCGGCGAGATCGGATCGATCACCGCGGTGCCGGTCGATCGGAATCAGACCGGCTCGTACGTCTTCACCGTGCGCGGCGTGGCCACGGCGCCCACGGTGGTCGTGACGGTGGACGGCGTCGTCATCGGGAAACGGGAATGAGAATCAGCATCAGACAGATCCCTCTCCCCGCTGCGCGGGAAGAGGGTGGCGCGAAGCGCCGGGTGAGGGGCGAACGACGGGACGCATGCGCCCCTCATCCGCGGCTTCGCCGCACCTTCTCCCCGCGTGGCGGGGCGAAGGCCCTATTCGGTGCGATCGTCATCGCTTTCGTCCTTGCCGCGACTGCATTCGCGCAGAACGAGCCTGCCAAGACCGATACGTCCAGCGTCACCCTGCCACTGACGGAGTACGACCGGCTGCGCGCGCCCGACCGGCCGGAGAGCATCACCGTCGTCGACACGCTGCGCCTCTCCGGCACGTTCAAGGACCGCAACCTCACCGTCACGTTCGCCGGCAAGAGCGTCGGCAAACGAATCGCCACGCCGGTGCTGGCGATGTCGACCGGCCTCTCGATCTGGGGCTGCACCGGCAGCGCGGTGATCAGCCGGGGCGAAAAAGAATTTCGCATCACGCCGCTCGGCGACTCGTTTTCCGCGACATGCCGCGTCGCCGCCGCGGGCAGCGACCGCCTCGAGCTCCTGGCCACGCCGAACGTGCTGGCCATCGAGTCGGCCGTGCCCGACGGCGAGCTCGTCGCCGGAACGTACAGCGGCAACGGCAGCGCGAACTACTCGCTCGTCCGCCAGAGCGCCGGCGGCGCCGAGAATCTCGCCCCGACGGCGACGGGGCACTACCTCATCACGCTCCTCCCCGACGAGACGCGCTTCCGCTACGCGATCGAAGTCCACAACCCGAACCGCAGCCGCCGCCCGTTCGAGGTGCGCCTCCGCTCCGGCGAGCACTTGCAGCAGGTCGACGCCGCGGCGCCGTACGAGCTCGTCGACGGCGCGTATCGCTTCGATCTCCCGCCCGGCGACACGAACCTCGTGCTCACCGGCCAGCTCTCCGGCGACGCCTTCACGCCGCCGGTCGACGCCAGCCTGCAATACCTCGCCATCGAGAACCACCCCGTCGTCCGTCCGATGATCGACGGCTCGGTCAAGCGCATCAGCGCGGCCGAGGCGGGCGTGCCGATCCAGTTCCGCGGCCCGCAGGCGTTTCTCCTCGGCAAGGGCGAATCGCTGCGCTGGCGCAAGACGAAGCTCGAGGCGCTGCACACGGTCAACTACGCGCTGACCGGCGCGCGGCACACGTTCTTCGTGCCCGCCGAGGGGGCGGTGCTCGGCGAGAGCATCTTCGCGGTCGACAACCAGGGCGCCTCGGACGTGAAGCTGCCGCTGCGTCCTGAGCCGACGTACGCGAGCATCGAGAACGAGCCGCTCCTGATGACCAAGGGCCCGGACGGGAAGCTGACCGTGCCGCTCTCCGCGGGCAAGCAGCAGGTGCTCGTCCAGCACCGGCAGAGCATCCGCCATTTCCTCGGCTTCGGCGTCGGGCGCCTGGTCGTGCCGCAGCTCGACGTGCCGGCGACGTCGCTCTTCGCGACGATCAATTACCCGCGGCAGTGGTGGCCGGTCATGCAGTCGTTCTCGACGCGCATCCGTTTCTGGACGCCGTCGTTCGAGGTGCTGTTCATCGTCTTCGCGCTGGCGATTTGGACCGAGCGCGTGCTCGCATATCTGATGTTGCCGTGGCGGCGCCGCGTCCTCATCGCGTTGTTCCTGGCCGCGGCCGGCGCGACGTTCGACGCCGTCGCCGTGCTCGTGGCGATTGCCGACGCCTGTCTGACGATCGGCTGGCTCGTCCCGCTGTTGAAGCGCGAGAAGTGGACGTTTCTGAAAGTGTTCGCCGCGGTTGTCGTCGTCGGGGTGATCGGTATCGTGGCATTCGTCAATGTGCAGTTCCGCAAGGTCGAGTCCCAGGGTTACACCTCCACCGTAACGGGAACTGAGGAAGCCGCCCGAAACATCAACGCCTTCTCGAAAGAGCAGCCGCAGAAGCAGGACTATCAGGGGCTGCCGGCGAAGTTCGAGATTCCGGCCGGCGAGCGCCAATCGTCGTTCGGCCAGGAGATGCTCCCGACCGACAGCGAGCATGCCATCACCGTCGTTCTCGTCTCCGCGACGATCGTTTGGTTGATCGGCGTGGCGTTCGTCGTCGCCGCCCTCGTTTCGCTGTGGCGCGCGCGGCAGATGCTCGCAGCGGGATTGCGCGCGCGCTTTGCGGTGTGGAGTGCGCCGGCCGTGCCGGCGCTCTGACAGCGGCGGCATGGCCGCCGCACTCCAGATCAGCGGGCGAAGGCGTATCGTAGCTCCACCATGGCCCGCTTCTGGCCGGCCGCGGAGATAGCCTCGACGCCGGCGCGCACGTTGCCGCGCGGGTACCAGAACACGGCCGCGGTGACAGCGTGGCGGTGGCCGTCGATCACCGAGGAGAAGGCGTCGCCGCGCAGCGTGGCGCGGATGCTGCCGAGGCGGCGCGAGAGCAGCAGATAGCCCGCGCGGATGTCGCTCGGGTAACGCGTGCCGAACACCTCGATCACCGTCGTCCCCCACCCGCTCTCCGCGGCCACCGTCCAGTCCTTCATCGTGAAATCGGCGCTGGCGATGTCGAAGCGCGTGCCCCAGTTGAACAGATCGCCGTACTCCATCGCGTCGCCGCGGTTGTCGACGCGCGCGACCTGCACGTTCGCGTACTGATTGTTCCAGCGCGCGCGCGCCGACCAGCCGAGGCGGCCGTCGTTCTCCGCGGAGACGGAGGTGAAGTACGTGCCGTCGACCGGCAGATGCTCGCCGAGGACCGCCCAGTGGTCGCGCATCTCCCAGCCGCGCGCGGCCGGGAGCGCGCCGAAGGTGTCGTTGCCGCGAAACACCGTCGCCCCCGCGGTCAGCGAGTTGCGCACCGTGTACGCGACGTCGACGCCGATCGGCCGGAGCTCCTCGCCGAGCCAACTGTTCAGCGCCGAGGGCGTGAGCGTGTACGGCGTCGCCCACAGCGCGTCGACGTTCTCGCGCGACGTAGGAAGAAAAAACGCGCCGGCGAGGATGCGCAGCTTGTCGCGGCCGGGATGGAGCTTGGCCTCGACGTACGCCTCCACGATCCCCACCCGCCCATGCTTCGACCCTGAGGCGGCGTCGCGCCCGAGGAGGTGGAGGTGCGTGCCGAGTGACATCGACGGGCGCCAGTCGATGCCGAGCTGCAACTGCGCGTTGCCGCCGTCGTCGCCGAGGGGCGGGCCCTCGTTGTGCGACGCGCCGCGCAGCAGGGCGAAGCCGCTGACCTGCACCGCGTCGGCGGCGCGCACCGGCATCGCCAACGCGACCAGCGCGAGCGCGACACCCGTCACAAAACTCAGGCGACTCGGACCCATCCGCGGGAACTGGCTGTACAGTTGCAGCGTTTGGCAATTATGCGCTTGGTTTCCTCGATCCTGTTCCTTCTGGCTACCCCTGCGCTCCTCGGCGCGACGATCGACGCCGTCGTGCGGGACGGCCGCAGCGGCGTGCACGACGCCGTCGTTTACGCCGTCCCCGAGGGGCGGCCGGTGCCGCCGCCGCGCCGCGCCGCGGTCATGGAGCAGAAGAACCGCGCCTTCATCCCGCACGTCCTCGCCGTCCAGACCGGCACGGCCGTCCGCTTCCCGAACCTCGACGACGTCCAGCACCACGTCTACTCCTTCTCGCCCGCCAAGACCTTCCAGCTCCCGCTCTACAAGGGCAGCCCGCCGAACCCGGTGCTCTTCGACAAAGCGGGAGTGGTGACGCTCGGCTGCAACATCCATGACCAGATGAGCGCGTTCATCATCGTGGTCGACACGCCGTACTTCGAGAAGACGGCGGCGAACGGACGGGCGTCGCTGCGCGACCTCGAGCCGGGGCGCTACACGGTGCGGGTCTGGGCGCCGGAGATGCGCGGGGAGCCGGCGCCGGCCAGCGTCACGGTCACGGGCGACGAGCGCGTCGAGGTCTCCTTCAACATCAGGCGCTGACATGCCCGTTCGTAGCTTCCAAGCGCGACTCCTCTGGCTGATCGTGGGCGTGCTCGCGCTGCTCGAAGCGGGGACGCTGATCTCGGTCCACCTGGCCGGGCAGCGCACGCTGCAGAAGAGCGTGCGCGACGAGCTGCACGTCGGCGCGAACGTGCTCGACCGCATCCTCACCCAGCGCGCCGGGCAGCTCTCGGAGAGCTTGCGCATCCTCGTGCGCGACTTCGCCTTCCGCGAGCTGGTGGCCTCGGGCGACGTGCCGACGATCAGCTCCGCGCTCGAGAACCAGCGCAAGCGCGTCAACGCCGGAGCGGTGCTGTTGGTCGACCTCGACGGCAACGTGAAGGCCGACACGATCGAAGGACGGATGGCCGGGCGGCCCTTCCCGTTCGCCGCCCTGCTGGCCGAGGCGCAGAAAAACGGCGAGGCCCATGCCATGATCTCGTTCGCGAACAAACCGTACCAGTTCGTGATCGTGGCCGTGCCCGCGCCGCAGCCGATCGCCTGGCTCTGCGCCGGCTTCGAGATCGACGAGGCCTTTCTGGCCGACGTGAGCCGCCTGACGACGCTCGACGTTTCCCTCTGGAGCAGCACGGCCGGCCTGATCTCGACGCTTCCCGCCGACGAGCGCGCCGATCTCCCCGCCGCCATTCCGCAAAAACAAGAGACGACGCTGCGCCTTGGCAACGCCGAGTACGCGACCCTGGTGCATCCGCTGCACACCGGCGACAACGCGCGCGTGGAGATGCTGCTGCAGCGCAACCTGGCGAAGGCGCGCGAGCCCTTCGTCAGGCTGGAGCTGACGATCTTCGCGCTGTCCTTCGTGATGCTGCTCGCCGCCGTCGTCGCCGCGGTGATCTTCTCCCGCTCCGTCAGCCGTCCGCTGCGCGTGCTGGCCGAGGGGGCCGGGCGCGTGGAGCGCGGCGACTACGTGTCGCCCATCGTCGTCGACCAAAAAGACGAGATCGGGCAGCTGGCCACGGCCTTCAACCAGATGCAGGCGGCCATCGGCGCGCGCGAGGAGCAGATCATCCACCAGGCCACGCACGACGCGCTGACGGGGCTGCCGAACCGCACGCTCTTCCTCGACCGGCTGTCGCAGTCGATCGAGGCCTCGAAGCGCAGCGGCGAGTCGGTGGGCATGATCATGATGGACGTCGACCGCTTCAAGGAGATCAACGACACGCTCGGCCATCACTTCGGCGATCAGTTGCTGATCGAGATCGGCCGCCGCCTCACGCTCACGCTGCGCCAGAGCGACACGGTGGCCCGCCTCGGCGGCGACGAGTTCGCGGTGAAGTTCACGGCGCCGACGGCGCGCCATGCCACGGAGGTGGCGTCGCGCGTCGGCACGATCTTCGACGCGCCGTTCATCCTCGGCGACGTGTCGATCGACGTGAACGCCTCGCTCGGCATCGCCCTCTACCAGATGCACGCCGACGACGCCGACACGCTCATGAAGCGCGCCGACATCGCCATGTACGACGCCAAGAAGAACCACACGCGCTTCGCGTTCTACGAGCCGGGGCGCGACGAGCACTCGCTCCGCCGCCTGGCCCTGATGATGGAGCTGCGCCAGGCCGTGACGCGCAACGAGCTGGAGCTGCACTTCCAGCCGAAGGTGGAGGTGAGCCGCGACCGCGCCGTGCACGCCGAGGCCCTGGTGCGGTGGAAGCATCCCCGGCACGGGCTGATGCGCCCCGACGAGTTCATCCCGCTGGCCGAGCAGACCGGGAACATCAGCCTGATCACAAAATGGGTGGTGCGCCGCGCCGTCGCCGAGTGCGCGGAGTGGAACCGCGTCGGGCTCGATCTGTCGGTGGCGGTGAATCTCTCCGCGCTCGATCTCTTTGACACGGAGCTGCCGACGTTCATCAGCGGCCTGCTCTCCGAGGCGGGGCTGCCGCCGTCGCGGCTCGTGCTGGAGATCACGGAGAGCGCGGTGATGAAGGACACGGCCTACGCGCTGAAGGTGCTGCGCGACCTCAAGCGCCGCGGTGTGGTGCTGGCCATCGACGACTTCGGGACGGGCTACTCCTCGCTCGCGCACCTGAAGCGCCTGCCGGTGGACGAGCTGAAGATCGATAAGTCGTTCGTGCAGAATCTGACGGAGACGGCGACGGACGACCTGGTGATCGTGCGCTCGACGATCGAGCTCGGTCACAACATGGGCCTGGTGGTGATCGCCGAGGGGGTGGAGTCGCAGGAGTCGTGGCAGATCTTGAAGCGCCTCGGCTGCGACATGGGCCAGGGCTACTTCATGTCGCCGCCGCTGCCCGCGGCCGAATTCCGCAAATGGTGCGAGCGGCGCGCCGCCCTCCCGGAGCAAGCGCCAGGCCTGGCGGCGCACCCGCAACGCTCGGAGTGACGCATTGGTACACGGGATGTGTACCAATGGGTCTACCACGCGCACCATCGGTACACGTCCTGTGTACCAATGGGTCCACGCCGCGCCGCACTGGTACACGCTCCGTGGATCAATGCGTCCATGCCGTGGACTACTGGTACATGGCCTGTGTACCAACGCGTCCATGCCGTGCACCACCGGTACATGCCCCACGTACCGATGCGTCCATGCCGCGCCGCCTTGGTACACACCGCGCGTACCAAGGCGTCCATGACGCACACCACCGGCACACGCGCCGCGCCCAGCGGAACCTTCCGGCGGCCCTATGCGTACATTTGTCATGACACCCGAAGACGTCATCGCGCACTTGCGCGCCATCAGCTCGGAGATCGACGACGTCACCCCGTTGACGCAGGAACAGCGCGCGCGATTGAAGCAGCGTCTCCGCCGGCACCCGGCGTTCATCGTCGACGCATCGATCAACGTCATCGGCGTGCTGGACAACGTTTGGCAGACCATCGGGCAACCGCTCGACGAGGTCCGGAAGATGCAGGACGACACGCTGCGCTGGGACGCGGCGATCGACGAGGCTCGCGCGTTCCTGCGCGGCATCGAGGGAGCCAACCTCGTTCGCCGCCAGCAGCTCGCGCTCATCGGCATGCAGGCGTACGCGATCGGGACGCAGCTCGCCAAGAACCCGGCGAAGGCGATGCTCGTCCCGCAGGTCGAGGAGATCAAACGGCTGAAAGGTGCCGCGCGCCGTAGGCGCGCTACCGCGCGCCCGGCGCAAATGCCAGACCCCGCGGACCACCCGCAACGCTCGGACTGAAGACGTCGAGAACCGTCAGCGATTTCAGTGTACCGTCGTTAACTCATCCATAACGATTGCGTATAGGGGCTGACATGAAGCCGTTGTTTTCGGTCCTTCTCCTCCTGCTCGCCGCCGCCACACTGCACGCTCAACCCGCCTCGGTGGCCTCGGCCATGCCGTCGAAGCTGACGATCCCGCCCGAGGCGCAGCCGTCGGCGAGCTTCGACGTCGACGCGGCGACGAAGGCGTATCTGGCGGAGATGCCGGCGGAGGCGCGGGCGCGCTCCGACGCCTACTTCGAAGGCGGCTACTGGCTGCAGCTGTGGGACTTCCTTTACGGCGCGGCCATCGCGCTTCTGCTGCTGTTCACGCGCTGGTCGGCGCGCATGCGCGACCTCGCCGAGCGGGTGATCCCGTCCACCGGATGGAACGCCAAGACCTGGCAGACGGCGCTCTACTGGATCCAGTACCTCGTCGTGATCACGATCCTCGGATTCCCGCTCGCGGTATACGAGGGCTATTTCCGCGAGCACAAGTACGGGCTGGCCACGCAGACGATGGGCCCATGGCTGCTCGACCAGCTCAAGATCCTCGGCCTCGGCCTCCTCGGCGGCGCGATCATCACCATGATTCTTTTCCTCGTCGTGCGCACGCTGCCGCGCACGTGGTGGCTGTGGGGCGCGCTGGTGACGTTCGCCTTCGCGGTCTTCGTGGTCATGATCGTCCCGGTCTACATCCTGCCGATGTTCAACAAGATCAGCCGCCTCGACGACCCGGCGCTGACGCAGCGCATCCTCCGCCTGGCCCGCGCGAACGGGATCCCGGCGAGAGACGTGTACACGATGGACGCGTCGAAGCAGACGACGCGCATGAGCGCGAACGTCTCCGGCTTCGGCCAGACGATGCGCATCACGCTCAACGACAACCTGCTGCGCCGCGGCTCGCCCGAGGAGATCGAGGCGGTGATGGGGCACGAGATGGGACACTACGTGCTCGATCACATCTACAACGGCCTCTTCTTCATCGGCGTGCTGATCGTGGTGTGGTTCTCCGCGCTCTATTTCACGCTGCAGTGGGCCCTCGCGCGCTGGGGCGAGCGCTGGCAGATCCGCGGCCTCAGCGACCCGGCCGTGCTGCCGCTCGTGCTCCTGGTGACGTCGATCTTCTTCTTCGTGCTGACGCCGATCGTGAATACGCAGACGCGCACGCAGGAGGCGGAGGCGGACATGTACGGCATCAACGCCTCCCGCCAGCCCGACGGCTTCGCCCAGGCCGCCATCCACTTAGGCGAGTACCGCAAGATGGACCCGGGGCCGGTGGAGGAGTGGATCTTCTACGATCACCCGAGCGGGAGGAACCGGATTCACGCGGCCATGCAGTGGAAGAAGGAGAATCTGGGGCTGTTTCGGTGATCTGGAGTGCGGCGGCCATGCCGCCGCTGTCAGAGCGCCGGCATGGCCGGCGCACTCCACATCAATCGATCCGCCTCCCCCACCCCGTCGAAACAAACAGCGTCGACAGATTTCGCCACACCCCGTACGCGTAGGCGCGGTCATCCGCGGTGATCACCACGTCCATCACGCGGTAGACGCCGGCGGGGTCGGCGGGCATGAGGTCGCGCACGAGCCGGCGCGCGCCGCTGTCGACATTCACCTTGTACAGCTTCGCAGGCAGCTCCGCTTCGCGGTACGCGTACAGCTCGCCGTCGCTCGACCAGGCGATGGGGCGCAGACGCTGGCTCTGCATCGGCACCAGGCGCGGCGCACCGCTGCCGTCCGCGCTCGCGATCACGATGCGCCCCTCGGCGTCGACGAGGGCCAGCCGGCCGTCGCGCGAGGCGGCGCGGGAGGGTTGGGAGAGGCGCACGTTCGGCGGGCCGACCGGCGCGGGCGGACCGCGGCGCACGTCCTGCCGATACAGCCGCATCGCCGACTTCGGCGTCCGTCCGTTGAACACGACCGTCTGCCCGTCGGGCAGCCACGAGGCGAACTCGTAGTCGGTGATGTCGCCGTGCTCGAGGATGCGCGTCTGCCCCGCGCCGAGCGGCACGATGGCCAGCGCCGCCGGCGTGCCCGGCACGATCACCAGCGCCGAGGCGCCGTCGGGCGAGAGCGAGACGCCGTAACCGTCGCCCAAGCGCACGGCCGGATCGCCGTTCATCGAACGGACGTACGCGGAGTAGCGGCTGCCGCCCGCCTCGCCGAACTCGCTCATCAGCAAGAGGCGTCCGTCGGGCGAGATGTCCGAGGCGCCGGAGCCGTCGAACCACGAGAGATCGCGCTCGCGCTCGCTGCCGGGCGCGCGGGCCATGATCCCTTCGCGGTAGTCGTCGCGGCTGAGCAGGAGATCGCCCTTCGGCGAGATGTCGTGCAGCTTGAGATTGCCGTCGAAACGGCCGACGAGGCGCACCCGTCCACGCGGCGTGGCGCTGCGGATCTCCGTCGAGCCGCTGTTGTTCGAGGCGAAGACGATGCGCCCGCCGGGCGACCACGCCAGCCCCTTCGCATTCGTCCACTCGCCGAGCTTGCGCGCCGCGCCGCCGTCGTCGACGACGTACAGCGCGTAGGCTTTTCCTAGGCGGGCCTCGCGGAGGCGGAAGGCGAGGAGCTTGCCGTCCGGCGAGACGCGCAGATCGCGGATGCGCGTCGGGCACTTGTAGATCACGCGGCCCGCTGGATACTCGATCTGATACTGGCCGTCCGGCAGCCGCCGCGCCACGGCGAGCTTCGCGCCGTCGGGCGACCAGTCGGCGGCGACGACGTCGGTGGCCACTTCGCGCGGCGCGCCGCCGGCCAGCGCCGCCACGGCGACGGTGCCGGAGACTTCGTTGGCCTTGACGAGGATGGCCATCGCGCCGCCGCGGCTGACGCCGAGGAGCTCGCGCGCGGGAACGCCGAGGTCGCGGGCCTCCACCGAGTCGACGCGCGCGGCGTAGAGCTCGTGCGGCATCCCCTCCCACGCCGCGGAGTAGACGATGCCGCCGTCCGGCGTGAACCGCGCCGCCGACACGTCTCCGCGGCGGAAGGTCAGTTGCCGATAGGACGGAGGCTCGTCGGGCCGCAGGCGGCTCCACAGCAGCGCGCCGAGCGCCGCGGCCGCGACGAGGATCGCCGCGATCGCCGCCGCGCGGCGGAAGCGGCGGGCGCGTTTGCGGAAGAGATTGAGGAACGGCAGGGTGAGGCTCTGGGTCGAGCTGCCTAAGGCCTCGAGGGCGAAGGCGAGATCGTGCGCGCTCTGGAAGCGGTCGGCCGGCTGCTTCTCGAGACAGCGGTGGATGATCAGCTCCAGCCCCGGCACGACGGCGATGCCGAGCTGGGAGAGCTCGACCGGATCGTCGCGCAGCACGGCGCTGAGCGTCTCCATCGCCGAGCCGGCCTCGAAGGCGCGGCGGGCGGTGAGCATCTCGTAGAGGATGCCGCCGAAGGCGAAGATGTCGGCGCGCTGGTCGACCTCCTCGCCGCGGAGCTGCTCGGGCGCGATGTAGCCGACCGTCCCCATGACCATGCCGGGCCGCGTCGGCGTGCTGCCGCCGATGAGCGTCGGCGACTCGTCGTCGAGCGTGAAGAGGTCGTTGGCCGGGTTCATCTTGGCCAGGCCGAAGTCGAGGATCTTCACGCCGCCGGCGCGCGTCAGGTAGATGTTCTCCGGCTTGAGGTCGCGGTGGATGATGCCGCGGTCGTGCGCCGCGGCCATGCCGGCGGCGATCTGCGTGGCCACGCGGATGGCCTTGCGCTGCGTGAGCGCGCCGGCGTTGCGCAGCCGCTCGCGCAGCGTTTCCCCTTCGAGAAGCTCGAGGACGATGTAGAACGACTCGCCGTGCGTGCCGAAGTCGTAGACGGTGACGAGGTTCGGATGGTTGAGGAGGCCGAGGGCGCGCGCCTCCTGCTGGAAGCGGGCCACGACCTGCTGGGCGTTGCTCCCTGGGACGGGGGGGAGGAACTTGATGGCCACGTCGCGGGCCAGTTGGGCGTCGCGCGCGCGATAGACCTGTCCCATGCCTCCCGCGCCGATGAACGAGACGATCTCGTAGCGGCCGACCTTGTCGGATGGGTGGAGGTTCATGGGTGTGGTGCGATTGTAAGGGGACAGGTCACAGGGAACGGGTCACAGGTGGTTGTGTTGCCGAGGAACGGGCATTCGCCAGGAACATCACCTGTCCCCCGTTCCCTGTGCCCTGTCCCCTGATTCACACCATCTTCACATTTCTCCGTACCATTCCCCCATGACCCGCGTCCTCGTCGTCGACGACGATCCGAAAGTCTGCGAGACGCTCGACCGCTATCTCGCGCACGCCGGCTACACGACCATGTCGGCGCTCGATGGGCGGCGGGCGCTCGAGGCGGCGCGGACGTTCGCGCCCGACCTCATCGTCCTCGATGTCATGCTGCCGGAGGTCGACGGGCTGGAGGTCTGCCGCACGCTGCGCGCGGAATCGGGCGTGCCGATCATCCTCCTCACCGCGCGCTCGACCGAGCGCGACAAGCTGGCCGGGCTCGAGCTCGGCGCCGACGACTACCTCACCAAGCCCTTCAGCCCGCGCGAGCTCGTGGCGCGCGTGCAGGCCGTGCTGCGCCGCGCGCCGGCGGCGGGGGCGCCGCGGCGCATCGTGGCCGGCGCGATCTCGATCGATCCGGAGCGCTGCGAGGTCACCGTCGACGGCAACGCCGTCGCCCTCACGGCCACGGAGTACCGGCTGCTCCTGGCCATGGCCCGCGCGCCGGGCCGCGTCTTCCGCCGCGACGAGCTGGCCCGCCTCGCCATCGGCGAGCACTTCGAAGGGCTCGACCGCACCATCGACGCGCACATCAAGAACGTGCGCAGAAAGCTCGGATGCGACGGCATCGCCACCGTCTTCGGCATCGGGTACAAGCTTGTCGCTTAACGTCCGCCTGATTCTGATGGTCGTCGCCCTGCTGGCGGTGACGATCGGCGGCATCGCCGTGATCTCGACGCGCGTCGTGCATCGGGAGATTCGCAAGCTCGAAGTCGACGTGCGCGTGCCGGCGAGAGCCGCGCCGGCGACGCCGGCGACGCTGACGGCGTTCGCGCGCGAGCATCACGCCGACGGGGTGCTCTTCGACGCGCAGCGGCACCTCGTGGCGGCCACGTTCCACCCATCGCGCATGGAGCTGAGCGCCGACGGAACGCTGACGATCGTCGACGGCATGGCCAAGAAAATGCTCCGCGGCGGATTGCGCACCGCCGATGGCGGCTATCTCTTTCTCCTTCCGAAAGACGACCTCCCGACGCCGCGACGCGCGCTCGACCGCGCCTTCGTCTGGATCTTCTCCGTCGCGGCGCTGGCTGGCATCGCCATGGCGGTGGCGATCGCGCGCTGGATCGCCAATCCGATCGAGCGCTTGACCGCGGCGACGCGGCGGATGGAGCGCGGCGACCTGACCGTTCGCGTCGCGCCGGGCGGCGGGCCAGAGCTCGGCGCGCTTGCGCACGGCTTCAACGCCATGGCCGCGGCGCTCGACCGCAACGAGGCCCTGCGCCGGCGGATGGTCACCGACGTCGCGCACGAGCTGCGCGCACCGCTGACGAACATCCGCTGCGAGCTGGAGTCGATGCAGGACGGCCTCACCGCCGCGACGCCCGAGCGCATCGCCTCGCTGCACGAGGAGACGATGCACCTGGCCCGGCTCGTCGACGACCTGCAGACGCTGTCGCTGGCCGAGGCGGGGGCGCTGGAGATCGCGCCGCAGCCGGTGGCGGTGGCGTCGCTGGTGCGCCGCGCCTCCGCCTCCGTCGCGGCCGACGGCCCGCCCGATCTCGTCGTGATGGCCGATCCGACGCGCACGGTGCAGATCCTCACGAATCTCCTGA
This sequence comes from Thermoanaerobaculia bacterium, assembly GCA_036522835.1. Lineage (GTDB taxonomy): Bacteria > Acidobacteriota > Thermoanaerobaculia > Gp7-AA8 > Gp7-AA8 > DATDFB01. The sequence continues at coordinate 34,880 of DATDFB010000102.1, forward strand.
CGAACGCGATGCACGTCTCCGACGACGTGCGCGTGTCGTGGCGCCGCGACGGCAACGAAGCGCGCATCGACGTGATCGACCGCGGCCCCGGCATCGCCGCCGACCAGCTCCCGCACCTCTTCGAGCGCTTCTACCGCGTCGACCCGTCCCGCTCCCGCCACACCGGCGGCGCCGGCCTGGGCCTCGCGATCGTGAAGCAGCTCGTGCAGGCGCAGGGCGGGCGGGTGTGGGCGGAGAGTGCGGTGGGGGTGGGGTCCACATTCTCGTTCACGATGCCGGTGGCCGAGGGTTCTTAGGTTCTTATGTTCTTGGGTTCTTAGGTTTGCTCGCAACAACCTAAGAACCTAAGAACCTAAGAACCTAAGAACCCCTCTTCATCACCCCTTCACAACTCCTCCCTACATTCACTCCCGGAGGAACCGACATGATTCATCTGATCCTTTCCGTCGTCCTGTCATTGCAGCAGATCGTCGACCGCGCGGTTGCGGACGGCAAGTTCTCCGGCGTGGTGCTGCTGGCCAAGGATGGGCAACAGCAGTTTGCCCGCGCGTACGGCGCCGGCAACAACGTCGACACGAAGTTCAACCTCGGCTCGATCAACAAAGTCTTCACGCAGGTGGCCATCGCGCAGCTCGCGGAGGCGGGAAAGCTGTCGCTCGACGACACCGTGCGCAAGCACCTCCCCGACTACCCTTCCCCCGTCGCCGACAAGATCACCATCCGGCAGCTCGTGGAGTTCCGCTCCGGCCTCGGCGACTTCTTCGGCCCCGAGTACCTGGCCACGCCGCCGTCGAAGATCCGTAAGTTGTCGGACTACCTGCCGCTCTTCGCCGACAAGCCGCTGCTCTTCGAGCCCGGCACGCAGCAGCGCTACTCGAACGCCGGCTACATCGTCCTCGGGCTGATCATCGAGCGCGTCGCCGGCCAGTCCTACTACGACTACGTACGCGAGCACATCTTCAAGCCGGCCGGCATGCGCGACACCGACTCGTACGCCATCGACGAGAACGTGGCCAACCGCGCCACGCCGGTCACCAAGCGCGGCGACCTGCAGATGCCCGGCCGCGGCAGCTCCGCCGGCGGCGGCTACTCGACCGCGGGCGACATGCTGCGCTTCGCCAACGCGCTGTCGGCGAACAAGCTCCTCTCGGCGAAGTGGACCGACTTCGTTTTCCATGGCCCCCAGCACAACCTCGGCATCGCCGGCGGCGCGCCGGGCATCAACACCGCGCTGTCGATCGAGCCGCCATACACGCTCATCGTCCTCTCGAACTTCGACCCGCCCGCGGCCGAGGAGATCGCGCGCGCGGCGCGGCCCCTCTTCGGCGGCAAGCCGGCGGCAGAGCGCCGAGTCGAAGTGGGCGGTCCCGCGGAGCCGGACGAAGTCCTCATCCGCGGTCCGATCGACGTGCCGTTCACGCTCGCGCGAGCGCACGTGCCGGTCATCGAGGCGACGATCAACGGCAAGGGACCGTTCCACCTCGCCGTCGACACCGGCTTCGGCGGCCTCTTGCAGGTCAATGCGAATGTCGCCGAGCAACTGAAGATGCCAACCGTCGGCGAAGCGATGACCGGCGACCCGAGCGGCCGCAATCCGAAGCGCGTGCCCGTGCACCGCGTCGAGTCGCTCGACATCGGCACGCTGCACTTCGGCGGCCTCGACGCCGGCGAGCACACGGTCATGGGCGACGTCGACGGCGTCGTCGGGCTCAATCTCTTCCGCGGCCTCCTCGTCACGTTCGATTATCCGAACAGCCGCTTCTCGGTCCGCGGCGGGACGCTCACCGACGGCGTGGCCTACGCGATCGACCACGGCATCCCCGCCATCGACATCGCCGTGAACGGTCAGCCGACGCGCGTGCACATCGACAGCGGCAGCCCCGCGCAGGTGTCGCTGCCGCTCCAGAGCGCGAAGTCGCTGACGCTGGCCGAGGAGCCGCGCGTCGTCGGCCACGGCCGCACCGCGGACGGCGAGTTCGACGTCTACGCCGCGCCGCTCGAGGGCGAGGTGAGCGCCGGCGGGATCACGCTCAAGAACCCCCGCCTCGACTTCGTCGACGTCTTCCCGATCGGCAACCTCGGCTACCGGTTTCTCAAGGACCTCGTGGTCACGTTCGACCCGGCGTCGCGGAAGGTGAGGTTCGGAACGCCGTCGTCGCCGAGGGCTGGCGCCCAGTAAGCAGTTCATCGAATTCGGTGAGGGAGCGACTGGCTTGGTCAGTCGCTCCTTGAATCGTCACCCGGCACCTGAACCCGCGGAAACAACCGGTCAACGGTCGAAACGAACCATTCACCGGCAGCCGATTGCCGCCCGTCCGATTGTCGCGATAATCACCTTCGATGCCTCCGCACAACGTCGCGGCATTCGTTCACCTCGTCGGATTCCTCACCGGTGCGGCGCTCTACGGGCTGCTGTTCACGCTCGTCGTGCGCCGCCGCGTACACGATCGCCTGCCTCTCCTCACGGCGGTCCTAGGTCTGATCTGGAATCTCACCGGTCTGGCCGCATTCGCCATCCGCGACTTCGCGGGGCACGAGCCGCGGCCGTTTCTCATCGCCGCCGCGTACAGCGCACTTGGATTCCTGCCGGCTGTGGTCGTTCATTCCGTGCTGCGCTCGGTGAACGATGCACACCGCCGCGCGGCCGCGGCGTTCGTCTTTTTCGGGTACGCCGTCAGCACGATTGCCGAGACGCTCATGTTTTGGGACGCGCGCTTCGGAGGCGTTCCCTCGGCCGCCGCGCTGCGAACGCTCACGTGGTCGTACGCGGTGCTCACCATCCCGATCCTCGTGCTCACCCGGCGGCGCCGCGCGTGGTCCATCGTCGCTCTGGCGGTGTTCGCGGTTTCCGCGTTGCATCTCAGTCATACCGAAGGGCCACACGAGTCATGGTGGGTCGAGCTGCTCGGTCACCACGCATCGATCCCGCTCATCTTCGCCATCCTCTATCAGGACTTTCGATTCGCTCTCGCGGACCTGTTCCTCAAGCGCGCGCTGGCGCTGTTCGCGCTCGTAGCCATCGCCTCGGGGCTGTATCTCGGCGTGCAGGTGCCGCTCTTGGCGCAGCACGATTTCCGCAGCGATCCGGTCGCCGTCGGCGTCTCGGTGATTCTCTGGACGACGATGGCACTGTTGTATCAGCCGCTGCGCCGCGCCTCGACGTGGTTCGTCGATCGCGTCTTGCTCAAACGCGCCGACTACATCCGCCTGCGCGACGACATCGCCCGCCGCATCGCCGTGGCCGACGATCCCCACTCCGTGATGACCATCCTGGCGGAGAGGCTGCGCGGTCCGCTGGCGGCCGTCGATCTTCGCATCGTCGCCGCGGAGAACGGATCCTTGCTCATTCCGACACACGACGAGCCGCGTTTCGCGCTGGCCATCGGCGAGCTCGCCGGGGGCCGGCGCCTGCTGTCCGACGACCTGGAAATGCTCGACAGCGTGGCACTCCTCGCCGCGCGCCGTATCGACGCTCTGCGATTCTTCCGCGAGCGCGAAGAGATGACGAAGCTGACCACGGAAGCGGAGCTGCGCGCGTTGCGCGCGCAAGTCAATCCGCACTTTCTCTTCAACGCGCTGAACACGATCGGATTTCTCATCCAGACCGCGCCGGCGCGCGCGCACGTCACGCTGATGAAGCTCACCTCGCTGCTCCGCGCCGTGCTGCGCTCGAACGAGACCGCCGTCCAGCTCGGCGACGAGATCGACCTCGTCTCCTCGTATCTCGAGATCGAGCGCGCGCGGTTCGAGGAGCGCCTGCAGGTGACGATCGACGTGCCCGCCGCAATCCGGCGTGTCCGCGTTCCGCCGCTGATCCTGCAACCGCTCGTGGAAAACGCCATCAAGCACGGCATCGCCAACAGCCGAGGAGGAGGGATCGTCGATATTCGCGCCCGCGCCGATGCCGGCCAACTCGTCATCACCGTCCGCAATACGGGCCTTCCCACCAATGAAATCGAGATCGCCCACGGGCGGCGGCGCGGCGTCGGCCTGGCCAATCTCGATGCGCGCCTGCGTCATCTCTACGGCGACTCCGCGCGGGTCACGCTCGTGGCCACTCCCATCGATACGTGCGCCGAGGTCGTGCTGCCGGCGCTCGCGCGCGACGCCGCATGAGAGAAAAACTGCGCGTGGTCATCGCCGACGACGAGCGCCCGGCGCGCTCGGTCATGCTGGCGATGCTTCGGACCTTCGACGACGTCGAGGTGGTGGGAGAGGCAAAAGACGGATCCGAGGCGGTCGAGCTGATCGAGCGCGAGCGTCCCGATCTGGCGCTGCTCGACTTGCAAATGCCCGAGGTGGATGGGCTGGGCGTGGTGCGGCTGCTCAAACGAAGCGCGCTCCCCATGGTCGCATTCGTGACCGCGTACGACGAATACGCGGTGCGCGCGTTCGAGGTCAACGCCGTCGATTACCTGCTCAAGCCGGTCGATTCCACGCGTCTCCGCGAGACGATCAGCCGCGCCATCGACCGGCTTGACCGCGACGATTTCCGCGCCTCGTCGGCAAAGAGCATCCGTTCGGCGGTCGCCGCGATCGAGGCTTCGACGCCGCTGCGCCGCGTGCCGGTGCGCAAGCGCGACGAGATCGTGCTGGTGCCCGTCGATCAGATCGCCTCCGTCGTCGCCGATGGAGAGCTCCTGCACCTCTGCACGCTCCGCAACGACAAGCACACCATCGCCTATCGGCTCAAGGATCTCGAAGCGCGCCTCGATGCCGAACAGTTCGTGCGCCTGAGCCGCGGCGCGTTGGTGAACATCGGCGCGATCGCCAAGGTCACGCCGATGCCCGGCGGCATCTTCCGCCTCTCGCTCACCAACGGCCAGCAGTTGCAGGCCAGCCGCTTTCACTCGCGCATGCTGCGGGAGCGGCTGCTGCGGCTGTGACTAGAACGTCAGCTTGTACGACAGCGAAACGTCCCGGCCGGGCAGCGGCACGAAATCCTTCAACGGGTTGACGTGGTTGCGGGCCAGCTTGTCCGTGAGATTGTTGCCGCGCAGCATCACGTCGCTGACGGTGTTGCCGAAAAAGAACCGATAGCCGATCGCGGCGTTGACGAGGGTATAACCGTCGGTCGGCGTCTCGAACTCCGCGATCCGATCCTGCTTCGCCGCGTGGCGGGCCTCGCCGAGCAGGTAGAGCGACTGCCCCTGATAGCGGAGGCCGACGCCGAGATGCATGGGCGGAATGAACGGCAGCGGGCCGCCGCCATTCGTCAGAACGGCGTGCACGTAGTCGCCGGTCAACTCCAGCGCCAGGTGATTCGGATCCGAGTGATAGAGCGAGATGTCCGCATGCCCTTCCGCGCCGTAGAACTCGGCGTCGTGTTGGGCGAAGAGGAACACCGGAAGGTCCTCACGGATCTCGCCCGTCGGTTGTTGAAAAATATAGCCGTCGAAGCTCGTGCGATAGACGCTGACGGTGCCGGTCACCTTCCCGGTGCGCTTGTGAAACGACAGATCGAGGCCGTTACTGCTCTCTTTCTGCAGGTTCGGGTCGCCGATCTCGAATTGGAAGGTGGCGTCGTGGGCGCCGTCGAAATACAGCTCCTCCGCAACCGGTGCGCGCACTGAATGCGACAGCGAAAGAGACGCCGAGTAGTCCGCATTCGGCACATACACCGCCGCGAGCGATCCGGAGAGGTTGTTGAACTTACGATCCGGCAGCTCCGCGGAATCGACGGTTACATCCTGATGCTCGTAGCGCCCGCCGAACTGCAGACGCCAAGTTCCCTTTCCCGCTTCCTCGAAGATGAACGCCGAAGCGTTCTTCGTCAGCGTCGGAGGGAGAATCTGTTCTTCGCCTTCGGTGAAAAAGTCGCGCCGCGAGTACTGCACGCCGATCGATCCCGTCAGCGCGCCGAGCGCATGTTGCATTGCCTCGAAGCGACCTTCGGTGTAGCGGTTGAAGAAGGTGATGTCCGGCGTGCCGTCGGCGATCTCGGAGTGGTTGTAGTTCGTGTGGCCGGCGCGCAGCTTGTAACGGCTGAAGAAGCCGTCGCCGCCGTCGAGCTCCGAGCGGAGGTCCCATTTGCGGTTGCGCATGTCGATGCGCACGGTCTCATCCGGCTCGTTGCCGGGACCGGCATCGGAGACGCCGTAGTTCGTGTCGTAGGCGCTGTAGGCGAGGCCGAGATACCCGGCCTTGCCCACGAGCGACGCGCCGGCCGCGCCGCTCGTCGTATCGATGTCGCTGTTGAACAGCTTGCCGATCGGCGTGTCGTAGTCGCCGGTCTTGCGTTGCCCGTAGTTGCCGTGCCACGCGAACACGCCGCTACCGCCGTCGAGGGAGAGCGAGCCGTTGCGCTCATTGCCGTTCGAGGAGCCGCGGAGATCGACCGAGCCGCTCACCGCCTTGCCGGGGCTCGCCGTCGGAATGCGATCGTCGAGCACGTTGACGATGCCGCCGATGGCGTTGCTGCCGTAGAGGAGCGTGGCCGGGCCGCGCACGATCTCGATGCTCTGCGCGTTCACCGGGTCGATGGAGACGTTGTGGTCCTGGCTGACGTTCGACGCATCGCCGGTGCCGATGCCGTCTTCGAGGATGCGGATGCGATCGCCGCCGAAGCCGCGGATGATCGGCCGGCTCGATCCGGGCACGAAGCCGGTCGACGACACGCCCGGCTCCTGGGCCAGCGTCTCGCCGAGCGTCGGCTGCTGCCGCGCCTGGAGGTCGGTGCCTGTGACCACATCGACCGGCTGCGCGGCTTCGGACGCCACCTGTGGACCGCCCGCCGCGCTGACGACGATTTCCTCTTTGTGCACGGCAAGATCGATCGAAACATCGAGCGTGGTCGTGGCGCCGGTGGTGTCGACTTGCCGGACCGAATTGCCCGCGCGCGCGCTCGTCACCTGCACGAGGTGCCGGCCGGCCGGGACACCGTCGAACCTGTAGACGCCGTTCGCATCGGTCGATGTCGTGCGACGCAGATCGACGAGCTGCACTTCCGCGGCGCTGACCGCCACGCCGGCGCCGGTGGTGACCTTGCCGGTCAGCGTGCCGGGCGTTTGCGCCATCAACGCACCAGCGCCGGCAATCAGAATCGAAAGGACGAAGATCTTCGAAGTCGTCATGACGGGCGAGTAAATCCCGCGCGTCACCACCACCCGACACCTTTCCAACGGAGCGTCGCCACGAGGCGATGAACGGCACGTCGCGGGGGACGAACGGCGTGACTCGAATGCCGAGCAACCTCGGCTACCGGCTTCCAGTTCGTGCGGTAATCTATCCGGAAATGAAACGATCCGTCCTTCTCGCCGCATGTGTGGCCGCGACTGCATTCGCGCAGCCGGCGCCGTCGCCGAAGCTCGACCAGCTCGAGCCGTTCCTCGGCCTGTGGCGCTGCTCCGGCACGGCCTTCACCACGCCGCTGTCAAAGGAGCACAAGACACGGGCGTGGATTCACGTGACGTCGGAGCTCAGCGGGTTCTGGGTCGACAGCGAGTTCTCCGAGGATCGCACCTCGGAGAACCCGCACCCGAACGCGGGGAAAGTGCACTGGGGCTTCGACGAGACGACGCAGAAGTTCACCGGCTCCGCGGTCGACAACAACGGCGGCCTGAACACGCCGCTGGAGTCGGACGGCATGCAGGGCGACACCATCGTCTGGCGCGGCACGGCCCACACCGCCGCCGGCACATTCGCCACGCGCGACACCTTCACGCGCAAGAGCTCGACCGAGATCGCGCACACCGGCGAAGCGTTCCTCAACGGCGTCTGGATCAAGCTCGATGAGGAGAGCTGCCGGAAATTTCGCTTCTTCTGATCGGCGCGCGCGCGGAGCTCCTTGATCTTCAGCTCCGCGAGCTTGTGCGGCAGCGCCGTGGTGGGCGCCACTTCGTCATGTCCCCTTGCTGCTGTAGTAGCGCTTCAGCCACTTGCTCAGGCCATCGAGGCCGGGGAAGAGCATCCGCTCCGTGACGTTGTCCTGATCGAGCTTGTCGCGGATCTCCCACTTCAGCTCCGCCGGGATGATGATGCGGTCGTAGAGCTCCGTCTGGTCCTTCAGAAATTCATCGAGCACGAGCATCGGCGACGACATCACCGACATGATGGCCCACTGATTGATGATGCGTCCGTCGAGCGACGGCGGCTCGAAGAAGAGGACGAACGGCTGTTTCGCGCCGAGCTCGTCGAAGGCGTCGAGGTCCTGGATGAAGTCGAGCATCTCGACGGAGAAGATGTACGCGTATTCCTTGCGCAGGACGTCCAGCAGCAGCGGCGGCAGGAGCTTCCGCGACTCGGCGACGTTGATGCGCCAGATCGCGCCGTCTTTGTCGTAATGCTCCTGCTCGAACGTGGCGAAGTGCACCGCCACCTTCGGCGCCACGGTCCAGTCGAGCACGCGCGTCGGCAGCCCGTGATGCTGCGCGACGGCCAGCTTCAGCCAGAGATTGCCCGGCGGGATCGTTCCGAGCTCCGCGTATTTCTTGAAGTTGCGCAGCAGCGGACCTTCCACCGCCGCGCAATGATTGCCGAGGCGCCGCAGGCTCGTCTCGAGGCGCCACTCTTTGTTGGCGACCCCGCGATAAACGTAATTCGAGCGATGCCGCCCGTGATCGGGGTCCGGCGGGATGTCGTAGAGGACTTCGGACAACTCGTTCCAGCTACTGATGCGTATGTCGTTCATCGATCCACCGGTTGACGTTCCCCTCCAGCACATCGAGCGGCACCGCGCCGCTGCCGAGCACCACGTCGTGGAACTCGCGGACGTCGAAGCGCGCGCCGAGGGCCTTCTCGGCGCGCGCGCGGAGCTCCTTGATCTTCAGCTCCCCGAGCTTGTACGCCAGCGCCTGGCCGGGCCAGGAGATGTAGCGGTCCACCTCCGTCTCCACCTCGTGCAGCGGCAGCGCCGTGCGCGTGGCCATGTAGTCGATGGCCTGCTGGCGCGTCCAGCCTTTCGCGTGAATCCCGGTGTCGACCACGAGGCGGCAGGCGCGCCACATCTCGTACGTCAGGCGGCCGAAGTTGCTGTACGGATCGGTGTAGAAGCCGGCCTCGAGGCCGAGCCACTCGCAATACAGCCCCCACCCTTCGCCGAACGCGGAGATGTACGAGAAGCGGCGGAAGTTCGGCACGTCGCGGAGCTCGCGGCTCAGCGCGATCTGCAGGTGATGGCCCGGCACCGACTCGTGCAGCGTGAGCGCCTCGAGGTTGTACAGCGGCCGGCTCGCCAGCATGTACGTGTTGACCCAGTAGATCCCCGGCTGCGTGCTGCCGTAGGCCGCGCCGACGTAGCGGCCGCTCGTGTACTTCGGGGCGATGTCGGGCGGCACCGGCTGCACGGTGTACGGCAACCGCGGCAGGGTCTTGAAGAGCGACGGCAGCTTGCCGTCCATGCGCTTGCAGATCCACGCCGCGCGCTGCAGCAGCTCCTCGGGCGTCTTCGCGTAGAAGCGCGGATCGGTGCGGAGGAACTCGAGGAACGCGGCAAAGTCGCCCTGGAAGCCGACCTGCTTCATCACCGCGTCCATCTCGCCGTGGATGCGCTCGACTTCGCGCAGGCCGATGTCGTGGATCTGCTGCGGCGTGAGATCGAGCGTCGTGAACTCGCGGATCTTGAGCGCGTAATACTTCGGCCCGTCCGGCAGCGCCGAGGCGGCGAGCGTGGTGCGCGCGTGCGGCAGGTAGTCTTTCAAGAAGAAGTCGAGGAGCTCGCGATAGCCGGCGACGCCCCCCTCCATCACCGCCACGCGCCCTTCGCTGCGCAGCTGCTCGCGATCGGCCTCCGGAACCGTCGGGGGGAACTTCTCGAACGGCTTCCAGAAGACGCTCGCCTCCGGCGCGTCGACGACGTGCGCCGACATGGTGCGCTCGTAGCCGGCGAGCGTCGCCCGCGGCACGGTGAAGCCGCGCGCGATGCCCATCCGCATCAGCGCGATCTCCTCGCCCACGAGGCGCGGCCACTGCTTGAGCCGGCTGATGTAGTTCTCGTAGTCCTTCGTCGTCCGCAGCGGCACCTCCTCGGCCAGGCGCGAGAAGCCGGTGTGGAATCCGGAGTCGGCGTTGAAGGGCATCTGGTAGTCGCCGAGCTCGTACGACTCGATGGAGTTTTCGAGCTGGCGGCGGAACATGTCGTAGTTGACGACGTCGTTCGCCGGCAGCTTGGCGCGGTCGATGGCCAGGAGCTCCGCGAGCGCGGCCTTCGACTGCGCGTGACGGCGCTCGAGGTCCGCCGGCGTCATCGAGCCCAGCTTGTCGTCCCACTCGTGGCGTCCGACGCCGGTGGCGAACATCGGGCTCTCGCGGAGGCGCGTCTCCCACGCCTTGTCGAAGAGCGCGTGCAGGCGCGCCGCTTCGTCGGCGGCGAAGAGCGGCGCGGCGACGAGGACGAGAAGAAAGGCCAGTCGTTTCATGGATGTGATTTTATGTGGAGTGCGGCGGCCATGCCGCCGCTCTGACAGCGGCGGCGTGGCCGCCGCACTCCACATACAATGCCCGCATGACGCAGCGCATCGACGGTGCGCTCAGCGAGTTTCGCCGCTACCTGCACGACGAGATCGCGCCGAGCGGCGTGGCGGACGCGTTGGCGCGGCTGATGGCGCAGCCGCCCGAGGTGCTGATGCAGCACGTCGGGGCGTGGTCGGCCGAGCAGAGCCAGGCGCAGGCGCGGCCGCTCAGCGAGATGCTCCTGCACGCGCTCAAAAAAGTGAACGCGCCGGCGGAGCTGGGGCTGCTCGACCGCGAGGCCATGGCCAACTACCTCGACCGCGTCAGCACGCTGGCCATCCGCCTCTGTCCGCCCGAGGAGCGCAACCAACTGCGCGCCAGCATCAGCGCCATGCGCATCACCCGCAACACCTCGTCGGGCATCATCCCCATTCCGATCGTCATGCCGGCGGCGGCGCCAGCCGCGCTCGTGCCAGCGGCCGACCAGCAGAGCGCGCGCCGCTTCGACCTGATCATGGACCGCGTGGCGCAGCAGGGCGCGCAGCCCGACGCCGCGGCGGTCGCGCAACTGCTGACGCTCGCCGCGGCGCGCTCGCAGACGGGCGGCCAGCTCGACGCCTACCTCGAGCAGCTCCGCCCGCTCACCGGCAAGGAAGGCAACATCTTCGTGATTCTCGGCGGCGCATTGCCGGGGTGGGACCCGACGGCGTTGCCAACCGGCACCGTCAAGCCGCCGGCGCAGGTCGGGGCGATGGAGAAGATCATCGACCTGGCCGAGGAGCCGGCCAGCGCCATGAAGCGCTTCCGCGAGCTCGTCGCCGCCGCGGTCGAGAAGTTCAACGACGGCGCGCTCGCCGCGGCGGTGTGGATGCTCGACGTCGCCAACGACAGCATCACGGAGAAGAAGCTCGACGTCACCGTGGTCGATCACGTGCGCGGCGAGGCCGTCGACGCCATCAACGCCGCGCAACTGCGCAAGTACGCGGAGAACAAAGGCCGCCACGCCGCGCTGCGCCTCGTCCTCGGATTTTTTCCGGCGCTGGCCCTCGGCACGCTGTTCGCGAATCTGCGCGGCGAGGGGAAGGCGGACCGGCGCCGCACGCTCATCGGCTTCATCGAGGCGTGGGGCGTGCCCGGCCGCGACGCCGCGCTCGATCAGCTCGACCGCGAGCTGCAGCGTCCCGACGCCGACACGTACTACCTCCGCAACCTCATCTATCTATTGCATCGCGTGCAGCGCCTCTCCGACGACAGCGTGCAGCGCGAGCTCGAGCTGCTGACGCGCGCGTCGGAGCCGGGGCAGAACATCTACGTGATCAAGGAAGCGGCCACGGCGATCGGGCAGATCGGCCTGGAAGCCGCCGTCAAGCTGCTCACGCTGCGCCTGGCAGAGTTCGAGGCGATGCTGCTCAAGGGCGACACCGGCGAATACCCGGCGACCGAGGTGCAGAAGCTCCTCGACCGGCTCGTCGGCGCGCTGGCGCGCATCGGCTCGCCGGCGGCGCTCCTGACGATCGCCCGTCACGGGATGAAAGCGAATCCGGCGCTGGGCGACACGCGCGCGCGCCTGGCCGCGCTGGCGCAGCACGATCTTTCGTTCGACGCCGCCACGACGTCGGTGCTCATCAAGGCGCTGCGCGACGAGATCCCCGGCAAGCTCCTGGGGCGCCTGTTGCCGAAGAAGCAGGAGTCGACGGTCTGCCTCATCGAGGCGCTCTCCGGCACGTGCACCGAGGAGGTCGAGGAGCTGTTTCAAGAGATCGCCCATCGGTTCGCCGAGGCCGACATCGGCGCGGCGGCGGCGAAGGTGCTGGAGAAGTGGTCGCCGCAGGCGCAGCGCGCGAAGCCCGACGCCGCCGCGACGCTCACCGGCGAGCTGGAGTTCTTCGGCCTCCCCTCGGTGATGCAATCGCTCGCGGAGATGCGCGCCACCGGCATGCTCACGCTGCGCGGCAAGGACGGCGCGGCCGCGGCGAAGCTGGTGGTGCTCGACGGACGCTTCCTCAACGCGCAGCGCGCGCACATCCGCGGCGTCGACGCGCTGTACGAGATGCTGGAGCGCCCGATCACCGGGACGTTCGCGTTCGTCCGCTATCCGGCCGAGTCGATGAAGAGCGACATCGCGCCGCGCGAGGTGATGGGGCTGATTCTCGAAGGGGTGCGCCGCCACGACGAGCTGGGGCGCATCGCCGCATTCGTCCCCGACGACTTCCGCGCCGCGAAGAAGGACGGCGTGAAGCCGGCGCCGCTCGAGGAGGAGGACGACGCCGCGCTCGTGCGCGAGGTGTGGCTGAAGGCGTCGTCCGGCACCCCCGTCGCCGAGTGCGAGCGCACGCTGGCGGCGGATTCGTACCGCGTGCGAAGGCTGATTGCGCATTGGATTGAGCAGGGGGCGTTGGTTTCGGCTTAGGGGACAGGGCACAGGGAACAGGGGACAGGTGGTTGTCCTCGCGAGAACACCACCTGTGCCCCGTTCCCTGTGACCCGTCCCCTATCCGGTATAGTTCCCCCAAAGGGGGCTCAACAAACATGCGTCCAAAACTCGCTGCTACGCTGCTGTCGCTCGTGATCGCCATCCCGGCGCTCGCGATGACCGTCGCCGGCGTCAATCTCGACGACCACACCACCGTCAACGGCCAGACGCTCGTGCTCAACGGCGCCGGCCTGCGCAAGAAGCTCTTCATCAAGGTCTACGTCGGCGGTCTCTACATCGGGGCGAAGAACTCGAATCCGCAGACGATCATGGGCACCGACTCGCCGCGCCGCCAGGTCATGCACTTCCTCTACAGCGTCAGCAAGAATCAGATGTGCGACGCGTGGAACGAGGGCCTCGAGCAGAACACGAAGAATGCCTCGGCCGAGGTGAAGAGCGGATTCAACACGCTCTGCAGTTGGATGGAGCCGATCCCGAAAGGCAACCGCCTCGTGCTGACGTACGTGCCCGGAACCGGGACGACGGTCGAGATCAACGGCAAGATGAAGGGGACGCTCCCGGGCAAGGCGACCGCGGACGCGATCCTGGCCACGTGGATCGGTCCCGATCCGGGACCGGGCGAAGACTTCAAGAACGCCGTGCTTGGGAAGTAATGTGGAGTGCGGCGGCCATGCCGCCGCTCTCCACAATTCACAGCTTTCCGAGCAGCCCTTTCCATCGCTTCCACGCCTCGTCGCGCGCCTTCTTGTTGCCGGCGTAGGCGTCGCGCGCTTTCTGGTCCGCGTCGGCCGCCGGCGGCGGCGCATCGCCCGCGCGCATGAAGCCGTGGCCGGCGCCCTCGTACGTCACGACGTCGTACTTCTTGCCGGCCGCCTTCATCAGCTCCTGCGTCTTCGGCACGGTCGCGCCGACGCGCGCGTCGTTGCCGGCGTAAAAGCCGTAGACCGGCGCCTTGATCGCGCTCACGTCGTCGGGACCGGTGCCGTAAAAGACGAACGCCGCGGCGAGGCTCGGCCGGTTCGTGGCGAAGCGGAACGACTGCGTGCCGCCCCAGCAGAAGCCGGCCACGGCCACCTTGCCGTTCGCGGCGGGGAGCTTGGCGACGTAGCCGGCCACGGCGCTGAGGTCGGCGGTGATCTGATCGGGCGGCAAGTCGCGAATGGCCTTGCCGGCCGCATTGGCGTCGCCGGCGGGCAGCGTGACGCCGGACAGCAGATCCGGCGCAATGGCGACGTAGCCCGCCTCGGCCACTTCGTCGGCGAGGAGCTGGACCCAGTCGGTCATGCCGAAGATCTCGTGGATGACGACGACGGCCGGCGCCTTCGACTTGACCTCGGGGTAGACGACGAAGGCGTTGACGACGCGGTCGCCGGACTTCACCGTCACCCACTCCCGATGCCGCGGCGACGCGGCCAGCCGCGTCTTCGCCCACTCCTGCGCGAAGGCGGCGGTGGAAATGAAAACGAGCGCGAGAACGAGCAGCGGTTTCTTCATTGCGCAAGAATCCGCAAGCGGCCCGGCGCAGTCAACCCCGATAATGGAACGCCGATGTTCCGCCGGGCCACGCTCATCCGCACGCCGATCGTCGAGATCGTCCGCGCCGACCACCTGCCGGGCGCGCTGCGCCACGGCACGGAGGAGGAGCGCGAGGGGGCGCACGCGGTCACGCTCGTCGAGGCCGGCGAGTTCGGCATCGGCGCCGGCAACCGCGACTGGCTCCTCGGCGAGCGCAGCGTGATGATCTCCCGCCCCGGCGCGCTCTATCGCTACACGCACCGGCCCGGCGCCGCGCCCGACGTCTGCCTCAACGTCCGCTTCGCCAACGGCTTCGACGAGGTCTGCGAGCGCGAGCTCTCCGCGGCGGGCATCGTTCCGCGCGCGACGAACCGCACCGCCTTCCTGCGGTGGCGACTGACCGCGCTCCTCGCCCGCGGCGACGCCATGGCGGTCGACGCCTGGAGCGCCGAGCTCCTGGCGGCGTTGCGCGACGCCAACGACGACCGCATCTACCGCCCGTCGCAGCTCCGCTGGTACGCCGAGCGCGTCGAGGCCGCGCGCGCGACGCTCGAGCAGCGCTACGCCGAGCCGCACACGCTGGCGTCGATCGCGGCGGCGGTGGCCATCAGCCCGTTCCAGTTCGCGCGCGTCTTCCGCCAGCTCACTGGCCGTCCGCCGCATCAATACCTGATGTCCGTTCGCCTCGACGCCGCCCGCCACATGCTGCGCGGCGGCGCCTCCGTGACCGACGCCTGCTTCGACAGCGGCTTCTCCAGCCTCAGCCACTTCATCCACGTTTTCAAGCAGCGTTTCGGCCACACGCCGTCGATGTGCGGACAGCGGCGGCATGGCCGCCGCACTCCACATTAGCGGCTGATCTGCAGCAAATGCACCGCCGCCTTCGCCTGCGGCGCGGGCATCGGCCGGTCGCCCTTGATCATCGTCCAGAGGATCTCGTTGAACCTCGCATCGTCGATGCGGTCGGGGCCGCTGAAGTCGAGCCCCTCGGACATGCGCGCCGCGGCCGTCTTCGGCGGATTCATCTCCTCCATGTTCGCCTCGGGCCTGATGGCGTCGTACGGCCGGAGGTCGGGCTTGGCGGCGAAGACGTCGGCCAGCGAGCGGCTGAAGTAGTCGTACTTCGACAGATGGCCGAGGCCGAGGATGTCCTCGATCGCGGCGAGGACGTCGGTCGTGTTGGCGAAGCGGTGAATCGTCCCACCGCGGCTGTACGGCGAGATCACCAGCAGCGGTCCGCGGTGCGAGTCGACGTGATCGGGGCCCGCCTGCGAGTCGTCCTCAAGCACGAAGACGACCGTATCGCGCCAATACCGCGAGTGCGAGAGCGCCTCGACGATGCGCCCCAGAGCGAGGTCGTTGTCGGCCATGTAGGCGCGCGGCGTGTGGTACTTCGGATTGCCGCCGGCGGTGTGGTCCGACGGCAGGTGCAGGACCTCGAGCGCCGGCATGTTGCCGTCGGCGACGAAGCGGCGGAATTCCTCGATCCAGGCGTCGGCGCGCTTCTGATCGGGGATCTCGACGTTGTACGGCGGATAGATCGGCGAGACGTCGGCGCCGAGGTCGGGCTGCGTGCGCGGCCAGCCCTGCGGGGCGACCATCTCGCCGTAGTCGCGGAACGACACGCCCGATGCCTTCGCCAGCGTCCAGAGGAAGCCGTTCTCCGGCTCGTCGGCGTCCTCGCCGTCGACGTCGCGGCGGCGGTCGGAGTAGACCGACGGCACGAGCTTCTCGCCGTAGTCGGTGACGTACGCCGCCGTCGACCAGATGTGCCCCTGCGAGCTCACCTCGGCGTTGGTGAAGAAACGGTCGAAGAGGCCGAAGCGGAGCGCGAGCGCGCGGTGATTCGGCGTCGAGGTCTTGTCGAAGAAAACGAGGCTCGGATCACCGTCGCCCTCTTTCAGATCGCCGAAGATCTGATCGTAGGTGCGGTTCTCTTTGATGATGTAGACGACGTGCTTGAAGGGCGGGTAGCGGCGGGCGGCGCGCGCGTCTTGCCAATTGTTCGCGGCGGCGACGCGGCGCGTGTACGCGGCCAGCGACGCCGGCTTCTGGACGATGCGCAGCGTGCCGTTGAGCTGACCTAGGACGTAGCCGAGCGGGCGATTGATGCCTTGGCCCGGCGTGGGGCCGTCGGGATTCGGACGGGTGCCGTGGCCCTTGCCGTTGAGCACGAGCAGAGAGTCGCGGGTGCTGACGACGGCGGTGGGATACCAGTCCGTCGGAATCCGACCGAGCAACGCGCCTGTCCGGATTTCGAACGCCGCGACGGCGTTGTTGTCGCCCTCCGCGGCGTAGAGCGTGCGTCCGTCGGGAGAGATCGCCAGGGCGTTGGGCGTGCTTCCTTCGGAGGGCGCGCCGGGAGCCGCGTCTTTGAACACGTTCAAAATCTTCCGGGTGTGGAGATCGACGGCGGCGATGCGGTCGCTGCCCGCGAGGGCGACGAAGAGGCGGTTGCGCGTCGAGGCGAGGGCGGAGGGGTGGCGGCCGACGCGCAGGCGCCCGCGCGCGAAGAGCGTGCCGTCGGCGCGTGCGCCGAAGATCGAGACCGTGTCGGCGCCCCAGGCGGAGACGTAGACGTTGCCGTCCGGCGCGACGTCGACGGCGTACGGATAGTGATCGGTCGGGAGGCGGACGATGTCGGACGTGGCGATGTCGACGACCGCGAGCGCGTCGCCGACATTCTCCGCCACGTAGAGATAGCGTCCATTTTTCGAAATCGAGATGCCGGCGGGATAGCGCGACTTTCCGAGGGCGATCTTTCGCTCGAACGCGGCGGTGCCGTTCTTCCAAGCGTAGCAGTAGACGGCGTCGTCGTTGCCGCCGGAGACGTAGAGGTGGTCGCGCGAGAACGCCACGCCGTAGAACGCAGCGGGCTGGGTCAGGGTTTGTGTCACCTTGCGCGTGGGGACGTCCACGATCTGGACGCCTTGCTCGCGCCAGCCGCTCAGGACGACGGCGAGCTTTGACCCATCCGGCGCGACGGCCATGTTGATCGGCATGCTGCCGAGGTCGATGAACGCACCGGCGGGATCGAGGCGGACACCCGTCGGAAGTTGAACAGCGGCGACAGCGGCCCAAAAAAACAGAATCGTTCTCATCAGAAACGCACCAGGTACGAGAGCTTGACGAAGAGCTGCCGGTGGTCGTTACGGAGCGTCAGCGCAGTGTACGGCGATTCGAGCGACGGATCGTTCGCATAGTTCGTGTTGTAACCGGCGTAGACGGCGGTGCCCGGAGTCAGAAGCCAGGCCACGAGGAAGTCGGCGTTGAGGCGCTTGTACGGCACGAGCGAGGCGAGCGCGGCGGCGGCATCGAGGCGGTCGCGCGCGACGATGGCGCGAACCGACAGCGCGCGCGTGAACTGGTAGCCGATCTTCATCCGCACGACGCGGTGGCGGAACGCGCCGCGGAGCTCGGTATCGATGACGTTGCTCTGCAGCGTCATGACGTCGCTCGGATGGACCTCCAGAGTGGCCACCGCCGTGCGCGTCGCCGCGGAGTACGGCAGCAGCCCGGCCGCCGGCACGAAGTTGATGGCCGTGCCGCCGGTGTACTCGACGTACGCGGTCGTGCGCGGAATCGCGCTCGTCGTCATCTCCACGCCCCAGCGGTCGTCGCGCAGCGCCAGCGGATCGGCAACGAGCGGAAACTCCGCCGGAATCAAGCGCTGGCTGCTGCGCAGCGCGGCCGCGGAGATCGTCGTCAGCCGCGGCAGCTCGATGCTGAATTTCGTCTGCACGGCGCGCTCGAGCCAGCCGCCGCCGCGCGCGTCTTCGACGCGGCTGACGTTGATGTCCGGTCCCCACGACACGATCGCGCCCTCGCTGGAACGGACGCGGTAGAGAATCGCCTGCTGCGCGCGGCGGATGCCGGCGCGCGCGATGAAGCCGGCGTCGGCGCGAAAGTCGTGCGAGAGGTCGTCGAGGTCGAGCTGGTAGCTGCCGCTCGTCCAACTGCCTAGGATGCGGCCGTGGAGCGCGCTGCCGCCGGCGCGCCTGCCGTCGGGCGACGCCGTCCTGCTGGCCACGCCTTGCAGCGTGGCAATCCAGTTCGGCGCGATCCGCAGCCGCGCGTCGGCGCCGGCGACGGCGTTCGACTCGCCGCCGGCCGTCCGCTGCACGAAGACGCCGCCGACCGTCGAGTCGACGCCGACGTCGCGCGTCACGCGCAACGCGCGGAAGAGCGCGCGCTTGCCGAACAGCGCGTCCCCCGGCGCGGCGATCTCGCCCGGGGAGCGGTCGTCGATGACGAGCGCGCCGATGCCGTAGCGCCCGGCCTTCCCGGTCAGCTTCAGGCCGCGCTGCGGATCGGCGATGCGCCGCGTGAAGAGGAGCTGCAGGGGCGTGTCGAAGTAGCTGGCGTTCTCGATGAAGAACGGACGCTTCTCGGGGAAGAAGACCTCGAAGCGCTGGTTGACCGTCTCCTGCGGCTCGTCGGACTCGACCTGGCTGAAGTCGGGATTGAGCGTGGCGTCGGCGACGAGGCTGTCGCGGAGGATCATCTTCGCGTCGACGCCGGCGTCGGCAGCCGTGGTCGAGCGCAGCGGCGTCCGCGCCGCGAGCATCGAGCTGTACGGGATGAACTGCACGTTGCGCCCCGGCGACACCGATGCCAGCCCGTCCATGTCGCCCTCCTGGTTGAGGCGTCCGGCCACCTCGCTCGAGTACGCCGGCCAGTAGGCCTCCTCGTTTTTTCGCGGGATTCCGCGGTAGAGGAAGATGCCCCACTGCTGCACGTCGTCGGGACGAAAGCGGAGGCTGCGGAACGGAATGGCCATGAGCGCGATCCACCCCTGCGCCGTCGTGCGCGCCTCGGAATGCCACACGGCGTCGTGCGAAAAGTCCCACGTACCGCCCTCGGTCCACACCGCATCGTTCTGCACGCCGCGCGCGTTGACCTGGAAGCCGTAGAGCGCTTGCGGTCGTGAAAGGTGTCGAGCATGACCGAGATGGTGTCGTCGTACGACGGGATGAGATCGCGGTTCACCAGCCGCGCGCGCACGAGCTCGGGATGGGCGTCGAAGGCGAGAAAGACGAAGTAGAGCGCGGCATCGTCATAGCCGGCGTAGGCGACGGTGCGCTCGGAGACCGGCGCGCCGTTGCGCGGGGTGCGGGCGACGAAGCCTTCGACGCGGGTCATGCCGTCGCGCCGCTCCGGCGCGCTCATGTCCGCAAACTCCTCGAGCGCCGGCGGATGCTCGACGCGGCCGGCGCGGAACGACGCGGCGGCCAGCGGCGGCGCGCAGACGGCCAGGAGCAACGCGGCCCCGCGCTTCATGCCGCCTCGCGCGTGGCGGTCATGATCCAGTTCGTCTCCCACGTCGCGCCGCCGTCGACGGAGAAGGCTTGCTGCCAGACGACGACGCCGGGCGTCGTCGCGTCATAGATATAGCGGACGCGGACGGCGCGCCCTTCCCACGTGTCCTCCGAGTAGAACGTGCCGATCGGACCGTCGAACGCGCCGACGACAGGGACGTCGTCGAAGCCGAACGTGCGGGTGTCGGCCCACCAGATGGTCCAGAGCCGCGTGCGCGGATTGAAGATGCGGATGGCCGCGCCTTCGAAGGGCTCGTCGTCGAGCTCCCAGCGGTAGCACTTGATGTTGCCCCACCCGTCGAGGAATTTGAACGCCTCGGCGGTGCCATCGAACTCGATCCACTCATCGCAGCCGGCGAGGCGCTGCCTCAGCTTCCGGTGCCTCACGTTCCAACGGCCGATGATGAAATCGAAGTCGTTGCGGGACGACATGCCTCTCCTCCTTCCGCACCAGGGCGATGGCCAGCAGAATGGCCGCGCCGGCGACGGCCATGCGCGGCGTCAGGCTCTCGCCGGCGATGGCCGCGCCGAGCAGCACCGCGATCAGGGGATTGGTGTACGTGTGCGTGGCCACGAGCACGGGCGAGCAGCGCTCGAGCAGCCGCGTGTAGCCGGCGAACGTGAGCGAGCCGAAAACGACGAGGTAGGCGAGGCCGGCGGCCGAGGCGGCGGTGACGCGGGCGACGTCGAAGCGCGCCAGGCTGCCGCTCGCCGCCGCCGCGGCGACGAGCATCGCCCCGCCGCAGAGGAGCGACATCGACGCCGACATGAGCGTCGACGAATGCAGCGGCGCGGAGCTCGCGTAGAAGATGCCGATGGACCACGAGATCGCGCCGAGAACGATGACGACGGAGCCGGCGAACTCGAGACGATCGTGCGAGCGCGGCAGGCCGACGAGGATGCCCACCGCGGCGACACCGATGCCGAGACCGGCCATGGCGGCGGGCGACAGCCGCGCGTCGCGACGCGTGAGCGCGCTCAGCAGCGCCACCCACACCGGCTCGGTGGCGACGAAGAGCGCCGCGGCGCCCGATGCGACGTAGAGCTCCGCCCAATGCAGCGAGCCGTGACCGATGAGGAAGAAGAGGATGCCGGTGACGGCGCTGGCGCGCCACTGCACGGCGGTGGGCCGCAGACCGCGCGACCAGCAGACGGCGAAGAGCGCCGCGCCGCCCAAGAGATGGCGGAGGCCGGCCGTGAGGAGCGGCGGGATGGTCTGCACCGCGTAATGGATGGCCAGGTAGGTCGTGCCCCAGACGATGTGGATCGCCGCGAAGCAGAGGATGGTGAGGAGGCGATCGCGCACGGGATGATTTGTAGTCGCGCGCGCGACGACGCGGCTTGCGGTTTCTTGCGGTTGTGGAGTGCGGCGGCCGTGCCGCCGCTCTGACAGCGCCGGCATGGCCGGCGCACTCCACATGCTGCGCAAGAAACCGCAAGCCGGGCAGCGCGCCGCGCCGCCACACTCCCGCCCATGCGAAGAATCGTGCTGCTCCTCCTTCTCCTCGCCCTCCCCTCCCTCGCCGCCGAGGAGCGCCGCGTCATCGTACGGGCGGGGCGGCTGCTCGACGTCGTCAGCGGCGCGTACGCGGATGACCAGGCCATCGTCATCGCCGGAAAGACCATCGAGTCGGTCGTGCCGTTCGCGCAGGCGAACGCGTCGGGCGCGACGGTCATCGACCTCTCGCGCTACACCGTCCTCCCCGCCTTCACCGACTGCCACAACCATCTCCTCGGCGACCTGAAGAACTTCAACCCCGCGGCGTATCTGATGACGTCGTCGGGCGAAGGGGTGGTGTGGGGCGTCAAGAATCTGCGCACGTACATCGACCACGGCTTCACCACCGTGCGCGATGCCTGCGAAGCCGACAACGCCTACGGCCAGTTCGCGTTGCGCGCGGGCGTGGCCCGCGGCCTGATCGCCGGCCCGCGGATCGTCGCCTCCGGCAGTTGCGTCTCGATCACCGGCGGCCACGGCGACGCCAACGTCCTCGCCCCCGACCAGCCGCTCCCCACCCGACCCAACCTCGCCGACAACGTCGGCGAGGTTGCCACGGTCGTCCGGCGCGACCTCAAGTACGGCGCCGACTGGATCAAGCTGATGGCCACCGGCGGCATACTCGATCCCTGGAGCGATTACAACAATCAGGAGCTGAGCGAGGAACAGATGGCCAAGGCGGTCGAGATCGCCCACCGCGCCGGCCGCAAAGTGATGGCCCACGCGGAGGGAACGGCCGGAATCAAGTCCGCCGTCCGCGCCGGCGTCGACTCGATCGAGCACGGCACGGTGCTGGACGAGGAGGCGGCGGCGATGATGGCCCGGCGCGGGACGTGGCTCGTGCCGACGCTCTACACGTTCCAGTACGGCGTCGAGCTGGGCGAGAAGCTCGGCGTCCCCGCCGTGAGCCTCGACAAAGTGCGCAAGATCATCTCGGCCCAGGGGCCGTCGTTCCAGCGCGCGCTCGCGCACCGCGTGAAGATCGCCTTCGGCCTAGACGCCGACCCGGAGCTCTTGCCGCGCGAGTTCGGCGCGCTCGTGCGCGGCGGGATGACGCCGCTGCAGGCGATCCAGGCCGCCACGGTCAACGCCGCCGAGCTCCTCGGCGCGGCCGACACGCAGGGCTCGATCGCGAAGGGGAAAGTCGCCGACGTCATCGCCGTCGCCGGCGATCCGCTCGAGGACATCAAGACGCTCGAGACGGTCGTCTTCGTGATGAAGGAGGGAGCGGTGGTGAAGGACGCGCGGCCGTGACGATCATGCGAGTCTGGCACGGCTGGACGCCGGCGGAAAACGCGGACGCATACGAAGCGCTGCTGCGCAGCGAAATCCTGCCCGGCATTCACCGCATCGACGGCTACGGCGGCGCGTTCCTGCTGCGGCGCGACGGCGGCGCCGAAGTGGAGTTCGTCACCATCACCACCTGGGCCTCGTGGGAAGCCATCGAGCGCTTCGCCGGCGAGGGACACACCGGCGCGGTCGTGCCGGAGACGGCGCGCGCGCTGCTGTCGCGCTTCGACGAGCACTCGGAGCATTACCTCGGGTCGTGGGTGCCGTAGCTGGCAGCGCTAAACTTGCAGCATGGACAAGGTAAACGTCGCGGAGGCGCTGCGGTCGTTCTCCGAGCATTGGCAGCCGCGCATCGTCGGGGAACTGAACGGGCAGCACGTGAAGCTGGTGAAGCTGCAGGGCGAGTTCGTCTGGCATCACCACGCGGACGAGGACGAGATGTTCTACGTCGTGCGCGGGGCGATCGACATCGAGCTCCGCGGACGGACCATCGCCTTGCGCGAGGGCGAGTTTTTCATCGTTCCGCGCGGCGTCGAGCACCGGCCGGTGGCGGCGGAGGAGGCGCACGTGATGCTCTTCGAGCCGGCGGGGACGCGGAACACCGGCAACGTGCAGAGCGAACGGACGTACGAGGCCACGCCGCTCGCATGACCCGGCAAATCGTGGTCTGGGGAGCGGCCGGCGGGATCCTCATCGCGCTGCTGAAGCTCATCGAGTACAAGCACTTCGTCCACGAATACCCGTCCGAGGTCTATGGCGGCCTGGTGGCGCTCGTCTTCACCGCCGTCGGGGTGACCCTGGGCCTGCGATGGACGCGGCCGCGCCAGGTCGTGGTGGTGAAGGAAGTGCCGGTGCGCGCCGGCGGGCCGTTCACGCTCGACGAGACCAAGCTGCGCGAGGTCGGACTGACCCAGCGCGAGCACGAGATCCTCGGCCTGATCGCCGAGGGACTGAGCAACCGGGAGATCGGCGAGCGCCTCTTCGTGTCCGAGAACACCGTCAAAACCCACTCGTCGCGCCTCTTCGAGAAAATGGAGGTCAGCCGCCGCGTCCAGGCGGTTCAAAAAGGCAAAGCGCTGGGGCTCATCCCCTGATTCATACTTTCGTTGACCCCAAAATCACCCGATCGCATGACGACGGCAGCGGCGCGCCGGCCTACGTTGCGGCGCAAAGGAGAGCGAAAACGATGAAACGAACCGTCCTGGTCTTCGGCCTGATCTCCGGCGCCATCTCGTCGGCGATGATGTTCCTCTACCTCCCCCTGATCAACCGCGGCGTCATCAACCACGACAACGGGGAGGTCATCGGCTACACGTCGATCTTCCTGTCGTTTCTGCTCGTGTTCTTCGGCATCCGCTCGTATCGCGAGAGCCACGGCGGTACGATCACGTTCGGCCGCGGCGTCGCCGTGGGGATCCTGATCACGCTGGTCTCCTGCGTGTTCTACGTGGCGTCGTGGGAGATCCTCTACTACAAGTTCATGCCCGACTTCGGCGACAAGTACGCCGTACACGTGGTCGAGAAGATGCGCGCGAAGGGCGCCAGCGAGCAAGACATCGCCGCGAAGAAGAAACAGTTGGAACAGTTCAAGGCGATCTGGGAAAATCCCTTCCTGAACGCCGCCATGACATTCATCGAGCCGTTCCCGGTGGGCCTGATCGTGACCCTCGTCTCGGCCGGAATCCTGCGGCGGCGCAAGGCGCCGCCGGAGCTGGCGGTGGCATGAGAACGGTTCGGTTTGCGATTCTGATGGTCGTCGTCGCCGCGTGCACGAACGCGACGACGACGACACCGGCGTTCGAGCTGACGAGCAGCGACTTCACCGAGGGCGCGGCGCTGCCCGACAGCACGGTGCTGAACGGCCTCGATTGCCACGGCCCGAATGTCTCGCCGGCGCTCCAGTGGCGAAACGCGCCGGCCGGAACGAAGGGCTTCGTCCTCGTGCTCGACGACTACGAAGCGCGCGGCGGCGACGGCTTCGTGCACTGGGCGGTCTACAACCTCCCCGCCACGGCGACGGCGCTGCCGTCGAACGCCGGCGCCGCCGAGCCCGACCTCCCCGGCGGCGGCCGCCACGCCTACAGCGATTTCCTTCGCCGCCGCTACGACGGGCCGTGCCCGCCGGAAGGGCCGCCGCACAAGTACCGCTTCACGCTGTACGCGATCGATATGCCGTCGATCGACGACGCCGGCACGCCGATGACGTGGCGCAAGCTGCGCTTCATCATCCGCGGGCATGTGCTCGGACAGACGTCGCTGATAGGACTGCGGGGGCATTGAAGAGGGGGCGGCATGGCCGCCCCTCGGACAGCGGCGGCGTGGCCGCCGCACTCCACAGCTATTTCGGAGGACGGAAGCTCCAGCCGACGACGCGGCGGGCGTTGTTGAAGACGATCTCGAAGAGCATCGGCATCTTCTCGAACTCGGCCGACAGCTTCACGACGTGGAGGTCGCCCTGCATCGCGTACCGCGCCTCCCCCATCGACTTCAGCTTCCCGTAGACGCCGGTGACGTCGCGGTAGAGCGACTCGAGCGCGGCGGGGGGCAGTTGCGCGCTCATCTTCATGTCGAAGTGCTTGCCGACGTCGTCGAAGCGGCGGTTGTTGAACGCGGCGAAGACCTCGCGCGCGATCCGCTCGAGCTCGGCGTCGTGGTCGGGGACGCGGTCGAAGTGCAGCGCGCCGATTTTCCCCGCGTCGTCGAACGTGACCTGCACCAGCGCCGGCCCTTTCTCGAAGCGCGCCGTCAGCTCGACCACCGGAAACGTCCCGTCGGTGCTCTCCTTCACGGCGGCGATGGACATGAAGGGCCCCAGGTCGCGGTCGAACTGCTGCTTGAAATTGGCGAGGACTTCGGGCGTGACCGTCGCCTTCATCTGCTCGTTGAACTCGCGCGCCGCAGTGTCTAAGCGGTTGGCGGCGAAGTTGACGAGAAAGCGGCGGGCCGTCGTCTGCATCGGCGACGGCACGGCCGCGGATAGAGAGACGGCGAGCGAGAGGACGAGCGCGTGGGTCAGGGCTTTCATGGACCGGCGCAGAGTCTAACGCAGCAGCCCGGCCTCGCACTTCCCCTCGATCACCCGCTCCCCCGCCGCGTTCTCGATCCACGACTCGATCTCGAGGCGGTGCCGCGCGCGGTCGACGGCGCGCACGACGAAGTGCGCCGTGACGGTGTCGCCGACGTACACCGGGCGGAGGAACGCCAGCGTCTGCGCGCGATAGATCGCCCCGGTGCCGGGAAGGAGCATGCCCACCATGGTCGAGAAGATCGACGCGGCCAGCATGCCGTGCAGGACGCGCCGCCCGAACCGCGTCCGCGCCGCGAAGGCGTCGTCGACGTGCAGCGGATTGACGTCGCCGGTGATCTCGACGAAACGGCGCACGTCGTCGTCGGTGAAGGTCTTCGTGAAGGTGACGTGCTGCCCGACCGTGAAGTCGTCGATGCGCGGCACTATCGCAGCCCGTC
The DNA here is from genome assembly GCA_036522835.1 of Thermoanaerobaculia bacterium. Taxonomy (GTDB): domain Bacteria; phylum Acidobacteriota; class Thermoanaerobaculia; order Gp7-AA8; family Gp7-AA8; genus DATDFB01. The sequence continues at coordinate 60,789 of DATDFB010000102.1, forward strand.
CGCCACGAAGAGGTCCGACAACGTCCGGCGCGCGTTGTACGCGTAGGCGTTTGCATCGGGCGCGATGCAGATCGGCGCCAGCCGGTAGACGCCCGCCGGATCGGCCGGCGTGAACTCGCGCCACAGCTCGCGCGCGCCCGTGGCGAGGTTGACGCGGTAGACGCGCGCCGGGAGATCGGTGGGACGGTAGACGAAGAGCGAGGCCGCGTCGCCCGACCACTGAATCGGCACCTCGCCCGGCTCGGTGCCCGGCACGTCGACCGGCGCCGCGCCCCCTTCGACCGCGTAGAGCGCAATCGTCTGGCGGCCGGTCATGCCGGCGACCGTGCGGCCGTCGGGAGAGATCGCAAAGGGGCGATAGGCGTCGCCCCAGATGTTCTCCGGCGACACCGGCTTGACGGTCTCGTCGAGCGTGTCGACGAGAAGGAGCTGGTATCCCTTCTGCCGCAGCGCGCCGGCCACGATCACGCGCGCCGAATTCGGCACCCACACGGCGCCCGGATCGAAGGCTCCGTCGACGTTGAGGTCGCGGGCCTCGCCGCTGCCGGTGGGGACGACGGCGAGCTTCGGCCCGTCGTGGGCGAGGACGAACTTGCCGTCGGGCGAGAGCGCGTCGCCCGCGCCGTCGCCGATGCGCACCGGCGCCGGCGCGCCGGCGGTCCGGAGATAGATCGCGTTGGCCGCGCCGCCGCCCTCGCGGTTCTCGTTGAAGAGGAGCTTCGTTCCGTCGCGGGAGAGATCGGCGACGATCGACCAGTCGAGCCACGAGGCGTCGCGCTCGGCGGTCTCGCCGGGCGCCTGGTACTGGAGCGCCGCGCGCCACGAGCCGGTCGAGAGCAGCACGTGCGCGGCGGAGGAAATGTCGAAGAGTTTCATCGACGCGGTCAGGCGCGTGACCAGGCGCGTCTCGCCGGTGTCGGCGTTGACGGCGTACAGCGCCGGCGGCCCGGCGGTGTCGGTGCCGGTGAGCCAGAGCTCCTTCCCGTCCGCCGACCAGGCCAGGCCGTTCGCACCGTGACGCCAACCGCGCGCGATCGTCGCCGGCCGCGCCGCGCCCGGGGCGAGAACGACGAGGTCGGACTTGCCGTCGTAGAGCTCGAAGAAGGCCATGCGGCCGTCGGGTGCGACGCGGACGTAGTCGATCTGATGCGGCGTCTCGTAACGAACCCGGCCCAGGGGCGACTCGAGCAGATATCGGCCGCCGGCCGAGCGGACGGCGACGAGGCTCGCGCCGTCCGGCGACCAGTCGGCGCTCAGGACTTGTTCGGCGACTTCGCGCGGCACTCCGCCGGCGAGCGGAATGCGCGCCAGCGTGCCGAGGCGGGTGACGCGGTCGCGGCGGAGCAGGACAGCCATCTCGGTCGTCCTGGCAATGGCCAGCACCTCCGCTTCCGGCACGCCGAGCGGCCTGCCCTCGGTGCTGCGCCGGTTGGCGACGAAGATCTCGCTCGGACGCCCCTCCCACGCCGCGCTGTAGACGATGGTGTCGCCGTCCGGCGCGAAGCGGGCGTTGCGCACTTCGCCGCGGCGGAACGTCAGCCGTTGGTACGTCACTTCGCCGGCGCGCTCTTTCATCCGGTTGGCGAGCGTCCACCCGGCGAAGGCCGCGCCGGCGATGGAGACGATGTAGAGCAGCGTCAGGAGCACGCCCGACACGCGCCGTTTCGGTGCGAGCCTCGGCCGCGCCATGGTCGCCGTCGATGTCCG
>DATDFB010000103.1:0-18555 GCA_036522835.1 Thermoanaerobaculia bacterium
GTGAGGGCGCACGCCGTGCGCCCCTACCGCTTCTTCGTCCGGTGCGTCGGCGCCGCGCTCCACGGATCCTCCGGCCACGGATGCCGCGGGTAGCGCGCGCGCAGCTCCTTCCGCACTTCTTGGTACGCGCCGTTCCAGAAACTGCGCAGGTCGCGCGTGACCTGCACGGGGCGGCCGGCCGGCGAGAGCAGCTCGAACGTGACCGGCGTGCCGTTGATCCGCGGCGTGTCCGCGAGGCCAAAGAGCTCCTGGAGCTTGACCGCGGCGACGATCGAGCCGTCGTCGCGGTAGTCGAGCCTCGCGTTGCGGCCGGATGGCAGCGCGAGCTCCGCGGGACCGGGCAGCGCCTTGCGCTCCCGCTTCGGCGGCGCGACGCGGCCGACGGTCTGCTCGTGCAGGACGATCGCGCCGTACATGGCGCGCTCGACGATCTTGTCGCCGCTCTGGATGGTCTCGCGGTGCGTCGGCGCGAGCCACTCGCGCTCGATCGGGCGCGCGGCGCGCACGAGATCGCCGGTGACGTCGAGAACGACGAGGAATTCGCCGCTGCCGTCGTCCGTCTCGCGCGCGAGCGTCGCGCCGGTTCCCGATGACAGCAGCACGCGCGGCGACTTCGGCTCGCGGCGCTGCGCGACGCGGTCGGGGTAGCCGGCCAGGAGAGCTTTGCGCAATGTGACGTCGTCGACGTGCTTGCGGTACTCGCTGCCGAGGAGGCGCCGCGCGATCGATTGCAATTCGTGCGCGTCCTCGCCGACGAGCTCGATCGCCTCGTCGGCGCCGTGCGCATCGATGAGAATGCGCGCGAACCGTGGGTGGAGCGGCAGCGCGCGTATTCGTGTCATCCCGAGCGCAGCGAGGGACCCCCCGCCGGCAGGGGGTTCCTCGCCTGCTGCGCGGCTCGGAATGACACGGAGCATCTTCAACAATTCGATCGCGGCGCCGATCCGCTCCTCGGGTGGCCGTTCGAACCAGTCGAACGTCTTCGGATCGCCGCCCCAGGAGAGGATGTCGAGCACCGGCCCCGCCAGATCAACGCGGCGCACCTCTGGCTCGCGATGCGGACGGAGGATGTCGCGCTCGTCCCAAAGGCGCGTGCAGCGTCCTGGCGCGGTGCGGCCGGCGCGGCCGGCGCGCTGCTCGGCGCTGTCCGCCGAGATCCGTTCGAGCACGAGGTGATCGACCGCCGTCTCCGGATCGAAGCGCATGACTTTGTGCTTGCCGCTGTCGACGACCTCGGTGATCCCTTCGACCGTGAGCGACGTCTCCGCGACGTTCGTCGCCAGAATCACCTTGCGCCGCGGAGAAGGCGCGAGCGCGCGCTCCTGGGCGTCGACGTCGAGCGTGCCGTGGAGCGGCAGCACGAGCGCATCGATCGTGCCGGTAAGCTGCGCGCGCGCCGCCTCGATCTCGCGCACGCCGGGCAGAAAGCAGAGGACGTCGCCGCGCGTGCCGCGCACGGCCTCGGCGATCGATGCGTTCGGGCGATAGCGAATGTCGACCGGAAACCGCCGCGCGCCGACCTCGAACACACGCGCGCCGCCGAGGTACGCCGCGACCTCCTCGGCCGCGATCGTCGCCGACATCACCACGAGCGCGAGGTCGTCGCGCGCGAGCATGGCCTGCTTCGCCAGCGCCAGCGCCAGGTCGGCGTGGATGCTGCGCTCGTGGAACTCGTCGAGCACGATCACGCCGAAGTCGCTCAGCAGCGGATCGGATTGCAATCGCGCCGTGAGGATTCCCTCGGTCGCCACGAGCAATCGCGTCCGCGCGGAGAAGCGCCGCTCGAAGCGGATCTGCCATCCGATCTCCTCGCCGACGCTCCAGCCGCGCTCGGATGCAATACGCCGCGCCAACGCGCGCGCGGCCACGCGCCGCGGCTGCAGCAGAATCGTGCGGCCGAGGCTGGCGAGTGCCGGCGGAAGGCGCGTCGTTTTCCCCGCGCCCGGCGGCGCAACGACCACGGCCGTGCGCGCGCGCCGCACGTGCTCGACGATCGCGCCGACGTGCTCGTCAATCGGGAGCGGCGCTTGCACCATGGATCGCATTATGGCCAACCGAAAGAACGACGACGATATCGACTACACCGCCGAGGGCGCCACGCCGCCGCGCGAGAAACAGGATCCGACAAACGAAGGCTACGACGAGGCCGCCCATCGCGGCGGCGCATATGGAGTCCCCGAGGGCAGCGGCGGCGTCTTCGGCACGACCGGCGGCGGCACGTACGACGGCGGCTTCGAGGTCGAGGAGCGTCCGGTGACGGGCGAGGGCGACGTGGAGCGCGAGCGCTAGGGCTCTGCGTAACGTGTCATTCTGAGCCGCAACGACGGCGAAGAACCCCCTGCCGGAGTGCGCGTCAGGCGGGGGGTTCCTCACCGTCTCCGCGGTTCGGAATGACACATCGTTACGGCTGGACGCGAAGCAAGTCTTTCCCGACGATCACCCTTCCTTTGAAGTGCGCGGAGGCACGCTCGAAGAACGTCGCCTCGGCGTTCGCCGGGATCAGGTGCGTGAGCACGAGCGTCTTCACGCCCGCCTTCGTGGCCACCTCCCCCGCCTCCTCGGCGCTCGTGTGGTAGGCCATCAACTTCTTCGCCACCTCCAGCGTGTCGACCTTCAGGAAGTGCTCCGGCAGGTACGCCTCCATCACCAGCACGTCGGCGCCCTTCGCGAACTTGACGAGGTTCGGGTTCGGCCGCGTGTCGCCGGAGACGACGATCGATTTGCCGCCGCAGTCGAAGCGGTAGCCGAACGCCGGCTCGACCGGGCGGTGGTCCTCGACGAACGCGGTGACGCGGCAGACGCCGTCGTCGAGGACGACGCCCTCGGACACGATGTGCGTCTTGATCGTCGCGCCGCGCGCCGGGAGGTCCTGCTGCGCGCGGCGGATGCGGATATCGTCGTGGAAAAACTCGAGCATCGCGTCCGCGAGCCGCTTCGTGCCGCGCGGTCCGTAGAGTTGCAGCGGCGTCGATTTGCGCCCGAACTGCCACGACGTGTCGAAGAGATCGGGCAGCCCGGCGGTGTGGTCGGAGTGCAGGTGCGTGAGGAAGACCGCGCGCAGTTGGTCGTAGCGCAGATCGGTGCCGGCGATGCGCAGCGTCGCGCCGCGGCCGGCGTCGACGACGTACCAATGATCGCCGGCGACGATGGCCGTCGACGCCGCGGCGTGACTCGCATCCGGCCGCGGATAGCCGGTGCCGAGGAGGATGAGGGCCACGCTAAGCCAGTAGCTCGTCATAGGCGATCTGCGACCACGTCTCCATCGCCGCGCGCGCGCTCGCAAGCTCCGCGCGCGGCATCCATTCGCCGTGCATCTTCTCCGTCTCGACCACGACGACGTCGCGCGACGGCGCCTCCAGCACGAAGCACGCGCCGAGGTGCACGCGCCCCACCTCGGTCGACTCGTCGTTGATGATGCCGGCGAAGCGGAGCTCGTAGTCGCCGGCGATGCGCACCTCTTCGTCGAGCTCCTTTTGCAAGCCGTCGATCAGATCGTGCCCAGGGTTGATGTGCCCGCCGATGCCGATCGACACCTTGTGGTGCAGCCGCTCCTCGGTCTGCTTCGTCGTGCGCCGCAGCGTGAAGACCGCGTCGCCGCTCACGATCACGACGTAGGGGATGATCTGCCGCCACTCCGGCGAGCGCTCCGCGAGCGGACGGTCGATGAACGTGTGCTCCTCGGCGATGAGGTCGAGCACGTCGTCGGCATGGTCGCGGATGAAATTCGCGGTGAGGAACGGCCGCAGCGTCTCGGTGGCGACGACCATGACCTGCTCGCTCATCGAGCGCCTCTGGAGTGCGGCGGCCATGCCGCCGCTGTCCACATCATCGCAGCGCCTCGAGCACAACCTCGTGCAGCAACGCGTTCGTCGAGACGGCGCTGCCGCCGTCGGCGCGCGCTTCGCCCGAGAGGTTCGTGAAGCGGCCGCCGGCCTCGTCGACGATGACCTGCACCGCGGCGACGTCCCACTGCGCGACCTCCGGCTCGACGGCGATCTCGATTGCCCCCTCGGCGACGAGCATGTGCGTCCAGAAGTCGCCGAAGCCGCGCGCGCGGCCGCAGCGGCGCTGCAATGTAAGAAACTGTTCGCCGAGGCCGTGCTTCTCGAAACCGAGGACGTCGTCGTAGCCGATCTGCGCGGCGCCGAGGTCGCTGACCGCGGAGACGCGAATCGGCGCGCCGTTGCAGAACGCGCCGTCGCCGCGCGACGCCCACCACCGCCGCCCCAGCGCCGGTGCGGAGACGACGCCGAGCTCACCCTCGACCGCGATCAACGTGGCGAAAATGGGGATGCCGCGGATGAAGTTTTTCGTGGCATCGATCGGGTCGATGATCCAGCGCCGCGTCGTGCCGCCGCGCGCGCCGAGCTCCTCGCCGAGGATGCCGTCGTGCGGCCGCTCCTGCCAGAGGCGGTCGACGATCATCCGCTCCACCGCCTCGTCGACCTCGGTGACCGGCGTGCGGTCGGCCTTCGTGCGGATCGAGAGCTCGGTGCGGAAGTAGCGCATCGTGATCTCGTCGGCGCGGTCGGCGAGGGCGAGCGCGAGTTGGAGGTCGGGATTCATGCGACCGGAGCGTACCTCAGATCCCTCTCCCCGCTTGCGGGGAGAGGGTGGCGCGCAGCGCCGGGTGAGGGGCGAACATTCGCCAGACCGCACGACTTGCGCGAAAACACAAGCCAATGGCCACGATTGTCGAGAGGTTCACCCGCGCCAGCAACTTAGTACCGTGAGATGGCCATCGCGACCTGTGAAATGACCTTTGTGCACCGTGAAAAGGCCATCCTGAGTCGTGAAAAGCTCATCGTGCGCCGTGAAAAGCTCATCGCGTGTCGTGAAAAGCTCATCGTGCTTCATGAAAAATCTCAGTGCGCGCTGTGAAAAGCTCAGCGTGCGTCGTGAAAAACTCAGCGCGCGCCGCGAAAATCTCAGCGTGCGCCATGAAAATCTCAGCGCGCTTCGTGAAAAGCTCAGCGTGCCGCCGTGAAAAACTCAGCGTGCGTCGTGAAAAACTCAGCGTGCGCCGTGAAAAGCTCATCGTGGGTCATGAGATTGTCAGCGTGCACCGTGAGAAAACCAGCGTGCACGGTGAGAAAACCAGCGTGCGCCGTGAGGCAGCCGCAGCAGCCGTCGTGCCGCTCTCCGAGGCCGGCACGGTTGGCGGCTTTTGCACCTTAGAGTGAGCGCGTTGGGAAGCGCGCGCCCCTCATCCGGCCTTCGGCCACCTTCTCCCCGCGGGGCGGGGAGAAGGACCTTTACAATGCGCGCTTCGGATGTCCCGCTCACTCGCCGTTCTGTTCGCGATCGTGGCCGCGCTCGCCACGCGTGCGGACGACGCCGTGCTGCGCTGGGGCGGCGACGCCGAGGGGGGCGCGCCGTTCGTCGAGGCGGACCCGCGCGATCCGTCGAAGCTGCGCGGCTTCGACGTCGAAGTCGCGAACGAGATCGCCAAGGGCCTCGGCAAGCGCCCGGAGTTCGTGCAGGTCGCCTTTCAGGAGATCGACCAGTCGGTGCAGCGCGGTGACTTCGACATCGGCATGAGCGGTGTCGAGGACACGCCGGCGCGGCGGCGCGAGCTCTCCGCGACCATTCCCTATTTCGAGTTCCACGAAGTGCTCACCGTGCGCGATGCCGACCGCAACCGCTTCCGCACCCTCGCGGACTTGCGCGGTCATCGCGTCGGCACGCTCACCGGCACGATCGCCTACGAGCGGTTGCTCGCGGCGCAGGCGAAGGAGGGGATCGTCCTCGTCGCGTACGACGACGACGTGCATCCGTACTCCGACGTGCGCGAGGGGCGGCTCGACGCGGTGCTCCTCGACAACATCATCGCCGCGCGGGCCATGCGGCGGACACCGGGACTGTACACGCAGCCGGTGCCGGTGGCGACGGGGCACTACATCGGCGTGTTGGCGAAGACCAACGCCGCGCTGCGCGACCGCGTCAACGAAGTGCTGCGCGCGCGGATGCGCGACGGCACGCTGGAGCGGATCTATCGCAAGTGGGCGATCTGGGACGACTACCAGCCGAAGTTCTTCGCGAGCGCCGGCGCGGCGGCGCCCGCGCGCGAGGAGGCGGCGCCGGCGGTCGACAAGACCAAGATCGTGCTCGCCTACATCCCGGCGTTGCTGAAGGCGTCGGTGATCACGATCGTGCTCTCGTGCGCGGCCATGGCGCTGGCGATTTTCGTCGGCGTGATGATCGCCAGCGGCCGCGTCTACGGCAACGCGCTGGTGCGCGCGGTGCTGACGGCGTATGTCGAGATCGTGCGCGGCACTCCGGTCCTGCTGCAGCTGTTTGTCTTGTATTACGGCTTGTCCGCAGTGATCCGCCTCCCCGCGTTCGTCGCCGCGCTCCTCGGCCTCGGCCTCAATTACGCGGCGTACGAGAGCGAGATCTACCGCGGCGCGCTCGAGGCGGTGCCGCGCGGGCAGCTCGAGGCGGCGCGCACGCTCGGCCTCACGGAGATGCAAGTCCTGCGTCTGGTGCGCGGGCCGCAGGCGTTCCGTTTGGCGCTGCCGCCGATGACGAACGACTTCGTCGCGCTGCTCAAGGACTCGTCGCTCGTCTCGGTGATCACCGTCATCGAGCTAACCAAGCAGACGCAGATCTTCGCGGCGAACATCGGGAGCTGGGTGATCCCGGGGCTCCTCTGCGCGGCGTTGTATCTGGCCATGTCGCTGCCGCTCTCGCGGCTGGCCGGCGTGTTGGAGATGAGATGGCGAGCGGCGACGGAGTGATTCTCGCAATCGACGCTTTGCGCCTCCGCCGCGGCACGCGCGAGGTTTTGCGCGGCGTGTCGCTCTCCGTCCATCGCGGCGAGCTCGTGGCGCTCATGGGCCTCTCCGGCGGCGGGAAGACGACCGTGTTGCGCTCCGTCGCCGCGCTCGAGCCGTTCGACGCCGGGACGATCGACGTCGACGGCGTCGTCCTGCGCGCGGGGCCGCTGCCGGCGCGCACGGTGGCGAAGGAGCTGCGCAAGCGCGTCGGCATGGTGTTCCAGCTCCACTACCTCTTCGAGCATCTGACGGTGTTGCAGAACGTCGTCCTGGCGCCGGTGAACGTCGCGCACGTGCCGCTGGCGGACGCAAAGAAGCGGGCCATGGAGCTCCTCGAAGCGCTCGGCGTGGCGCACCGCGTCAATGCCCTGCCGCGCGAGCTCTCCGGCGGCGAAGCGCAACGCGTGGCCATCGCCCGGGCCATGGCGATGGAGCCGCCTCTCTTGCTCATGGACGAGCCGACGGCGTCGCTCGATCCGGCGCGGCGCGGCGAGCTGGGCGAGACGCTGGTGGAGCTGACGAAGGGGGGCCGGACGCTCGTCGTCACCACGCACGACGACGACTTCGCGCGCGCCTTCGCCAACCGCGTCGTCATCCTCGCCGACGGCGAGGTCGTCGAGGAGGGCGACGCGCGCGCCGTGCTCACGAATCCGCAGCATCCGGCGACGCGGCGGCTGCTACAGGGCCAGGTAGCGCCGCCGGCCGGGTAGGCGCTCGATCGCGTAGCGCAGCATCGTCCGCGGCATCGCCGCGGCGCGCGGCGCGAATGGGGGTCAGGTCTTCAGTTTCCAGTTTCTTATTTGCGGCCGATTTGGCACAGCGTGCACTGCTGAGCCTTCGCCGGCCGCAAATAAGAAACTGGAAACTGAAGACCTGACCCCCATTTCATCGAGCATTTTTCAGGAACAGCGCCACCGTCATGATGAGCCCGATCGCCACCACCGCGCCGCGCACGAACTTCCGCCCGAGGCGCTTGGCCAGCTTCGCGCCGGCGAAGCCGCCGGCGATCGCGGCAATCGCCATCACCACCGCGTCCTTCCACAGCACCGCGCCGGAGAGCGCGAAGTAGATCGCCGCCACGCCGTTGATGCAGACGGCGAGGAGGTTCTTCAGTCCGTTCATCTCGTGCAGGTCGGTGAGGCCGATGAGACCTAGCGCGGCGAGCATCAGGATCCCCATGCCGGCGCCGAAATAGCCGCCGTACAGGCCGACCAGCAGTTGGAACGTGAAGACGAAGACGACCCAGCCGGTCGTCGGCGTCTCGTGGGCCTTGGCGATCAGGTCGAACTTGCGCGAGATCAGCTCCTGCGCGGCGAGGAGGAGCGTCGCGCCGAGAATCAGAAACGGCACGAGGCGCGCGAACGTCTTCTCCGTCGTGTGCAGCAGCAGGATCGCGCCGAGCGCGCCGCCGATGAGCGACGGAATCGTCAGCAGGTACAGCCAGCGGCGCATGCGGCGCATGTCGTCGCGGTAGCCGATCATCGCCGAGAGCGATCCCGGCCAGAGCGCCACGGCGTTCGTGGCGTTGGCCATGATGGGCGGGCGGCCGGCCCAGACCATCGTCGGGAAGGAGATGAGCGTCCCGCCGCCGGCGATCGAGTTGATCGCGCCGGCGACGAACGCGGCGACCGCGATGAGCGTCAGCGCCACGCGTAGACGTCCACGTTCGCCCTCGCCCGCAGCCGCGCCGTCCACTGCTCGACCTCGGACTGCAAGCGGTCGCTGCGCAAGAGAGCGCGGATCTCCTCCCGCACGTCGTTGAGCGGCGGCACCGCCAGCCCGCGCAGGCGCCGCTGCGCGCTCCACGGCCCGTTGTAGTAGCTGGCGATCTCGTCGTTCGAGACGAAGATCAGCGGCGCGAAGCGCTCCTGGATGTACGCCTCCACCTGCAACTGCCGCTTCACCAGCGCGCGCACCTCCTCCTCGGTCAGTTCCGCGTTTTGCATCGCCGCGGCAAACTCCGCCGGCGACGCGAAACGCGCAGCGATCTCGCGCAGCCGCGCCTCGATCGAGTCCTTCGGAATGTCGGCGGCGCCGTAGCGCTCGACGTCGCGGTAACGCAGGGCTTGGGCGATCAGCGCTTCGAGGACGTCGTGGCGGTAGTCGTCGTCGGAGGTGTTCGCCGTCCGAGGAAAAAAGCGGAGCTGCACCATCTGGCTCACTTCGCTGACCGTGATGACCTGGCGGTCGACCACGGCGGCGATTCTGTCGATCGTTGCGCCGAGGCAACCGATGGCGAGCACGACCGCGATGGCGCGTCTTGACACTAGGGAACTTCCCTTTCTACCCTCGACGTTAGCACTCCCAGCACGCGAGTGCTATCGCACATGCAACGACTCGAGCTCAGCGCCGACCTCGACAGCCGCGCCCGCGAGGTGCTGCGCGAGGTCATCATCCAGCACATCTCCACGGGCGAGCCCATCAGCTCCCGCTCGCTGGCCAAGTGCGGGCGCTTCCAACTCTCCTCGGCGAGCCTGCGCAACGTCATGGCCGACCTCGAGGACTTGGGCTACCTCGTCCAGCCGCACACCTCGGCCGGCCGCATCCCCACCGACCGCGGCTACCGCTTCTTCATCGAACATCTGATGACGTCGCGGGCACTCACGCGGCGCGAGCGCGAGGTCATCGACGACGAGGTCCGCCACGCCAACGAGATCGACGACGTCCTTCAGCACGCGTCGAGTCTCCTCTCGAAGCTCAGCGACCAAGTCGGCATCGTCTTCATGCCGACTCTGCTGCAATTCACGGTCCGCAGCATGGACTTCGTGCAGATCGCCGAGAGCAAGATCATGTGCATCCTGGTCGGCATGAACGGCGTGGTGGTCAACAAGATCATCGGCACGCGGCAGCCGTTCTCGCGCGACGAGCTGGAGAAGATCGGCCGCTACATCTCCGTCGAGTTCAGCGGCATGACCCTCGACGCCATCCGCCGCCAGCTCCTGCGCATGACCGAAGAGGAGCGCGCGCTGCACGACCAGATGCTCCAGAAGACGATCGCCCTCGGCATCGAGGCGGTCAACGACGTGGCACCGGTCGAGCACGAGCTCTACGTCGAGGGGGCGAGCTCCATCCTGATGAAGCCGGACTTCGCCGATGCCGCCGCGCTTCGCCGGACCATGCTGGCCCTGCAGGAGAAAGAGAAGTTGATCGAGATCCTGGAATCCTGCCTCGACGAGGAAGGATTGCAGATCCTCATCGGTTCGGAGACCGACTTCACGCAAGTACACAATTTCAGTCTGGTGGCGCGGCGCTACGGGTCGGCGCAGTCGCCGCTCGGCATGGTGGGCATCATCGGCCCGATGCGCATGGAGTACGCGCGCATCGCGCCGCTGGTCGATTACCTGAGCCGCGTGCTCAGCCGCAAGATCGAGGAAGGGGAGCTTCAGCAGTGAGCGACAACCGAGATGACGACGCGTACGTGCTCGAGGACGACGGCTCGTCGATCGAGCAGATCGAGCGCGAGATGAACGAGGCCGCGAAGGCGGCCGCCGACGAAGGGCCGGCCGCCGAGTCGGAGACCGCGGCCGCCGCGGTGGAGCAGGACCTCCGCGAGTTCAAGGACCGCTACCTCCGCACGCTCGCCGACTTCGAGAACTTCCGCAAGCGCTCGGAGCGCGAGAAGCAGGACTACTTCAAATACGCCATGGCCGGCGTGATCAAGGACCTCCTGCCGGTCCTCGATAACTTCGACCGCGCGCTCGAGCACGCCGAGGAAGGCGACGACTTCCACAAAGGCGTGTCCCTCATCTACAAGCAGCTCTTCGACGTGTTGGGCCGTCACGGCCTGCGCGTGGTGGAGGAGTCGGGCGCGCGTTTCGACCCGAACATTCACGAGGCGGTCGTGACCGAGGAAGACGCGAACGTGCCGAACCACACGGTCACGGCCGTGCTGCAGAAGGGATACTTCCTGCACGATCGTCTGCTGCGGCCGGCGATGGTGAAGGTGGCGGTGGGAGGGCCGGAGGAGTAAAACTCCCGCAATGGCCAAGATCCTCGGTATCGACCTCGGGACCACCAACTCCTGCGTTGCCGTCGTCGACGTGACGACGCCGCAGGTGATCTCGAACCGCGAAGGGAGCCGCACGACGCCCTCGGTCGTCGGCTTCACCGAGGATGGCGACCGCCTGGTCGGGCAGATCGCCAAGCGGCAGGCCATCACCAACCCGTTCAACACCGTCTTCGCCATCAAACGCCTCATCGGCCGCAAGTACGAGAGCGACGAAGTGGCCAAGGCGAAGCAGGTCCTGCCGTACCAGATCGTGGCGGCGTCGAACGGCGACATCAAGGTGAAGATCCGCGACCGCGAGTACTCGCCGGAAGAGATCTCCGCGTTCGTGCTGATGGAGATCCGCTCGTTCGCCGAGGAGCTCCTCGGCGAGCCGATCACCGAGGCCATCATCACTGTGCCGGCGTACTTCAACGACTCCCAGCGCCAGGCCACGCGCGACGCCGGAAAGATCGCCGGGCTCGACGTGCTACGCATCATCAACGAGCCGACGGCGGCGGCGCTGGCCTACGGCCTCGACAACCGCGACAACCAGATCATTGCCGTCTACGACCTCGGCGGCGGCACGTTCGACATCTCGATCCTGAAGCTCGAAGACGGTCTCTTCGAAGTCCTCTCCACGTCGGGCGATACCTACCTCGGCGGCGAAGACTTCGACAAGCGCGTGATGGATTGGCTGATCGAGACGTTCCAGAAAGACAACGGCATCGATCTGAAAGACGACCGCATGGCGTTGCAGCGCTTGAAGGAAGCGGCGGAGCGCGCCAAGTGCGAGCTGTCGATGGCCGACGAAGCGCGCATCACGCTGCCGTTCATCTCCGCCGACGCCTCGGGGCCGAAGCACCTCAACACGGTGATGACGCGCAAGGAGCTCGAGCGCATCACCGACGACCTGATCCAGCGGACGATCGATCCGGTCAACGACGCGCTCAAGGCGGCGGGCGTGACGGCCGCGCAGATCGACGAAGTCGTCCTCGTGGGCGGGCAGACGCGCATGCCGAAGGTCGTCGAGTCGGTGCAGAAGGTCTTCGGCAAGGAGCCGAACCGCAACATCAATCCCGACGAAGTCGTGGCCATCGGCGCGGCCATCCAGGGCGGCATCCTGCGCGGCGACATCAAGGACATGATCCTGCTCGACGTGACGCCGCTGTCGCTGGGCATCGAGACGCACGGCGGACTGTTCACGAAGATCATCGAGCGCAACTCCACGATCCCGACGAAGAACTCGCTGATCTTCACCACGGTCGCCGACAACCAGAGCAAGGTGCAGATCCACGTGCTGCAAGGCGAGCGCGAGTTCTCGCGCGAGAACAAGTCGCTCGGGAAGTTCGACCTCGTCGGCGTTCCGCCCGCGCCGCGCGGCGTGCCGCAAATCGAGGTGACGTTCGCCATCGACTCGAACGGCATCGTCAACGTGAACGCGCGCGATCAGGCCACCGGGCAGCAGCAGAGCGTGCAGATCAACCCCGCCGGCGGGCTGTCGAAGGACGAGATCGACCGCCTGATCAACGAGGCCGCCGAGCACTCCCGCGCCGACGCCGCGCGCCGCGACGTGCGCATGCTGCAGAACAAGCTGGAAGGAATGATCTACACGAACGAGAAGGTTTTCCGCGAGTTCGGAAAGCTGCTCAACGACACCGACCGCGAAAAAGTCTCGGCGGTGATCGCGCGGGCCAAGGAGCTGGTGGCGGCGGAGGAGAAATCGCGCCTCAACGACGCCATTTTCGAGCTGCAGGCGGCCTCGCGGATCCTCACGGGCGTGATGCTCTACAATCCGATGAAGATGGGCGCACCGACGGAGACGGGATCGGGTAACGGGTGACAGGTGGCGGGTGACGGGTGATTGACGCCACCTGTGACCCGTCACCCGTGACCCGTGACCCGTCACCAAACAACTCCATGTCCACCACACAAAAACGCGACTACTACGAAGTGCTCGGCGTGGAGCGCACCGCCGGCATTGACGAGATCAAGAAGGCTTACCGCAAGCTGGCGGTGAAGTACCACCCCGACAAGAATCCGGACGATCCGACGGCCGAGGGGAAGTTCAAGGAGGCGGCGGAGGCGTACGGCGTGCTGTCCGACGAGGAGAAACGCGCCGCGTACGACCGCTACGGCCACGCCGGCACGAGCGGCATGGGCGGCTTCGATCCCAATCAGTTCGCTGACTTCGGCGACATCCTCGGCGACCTCTTCGGCTTCGGCGACTTGTTCGGCACGCGCCGCGGCGGCCGCAGCACCCGCGCCGCGCGCGGCAACGACATCCGCTACGACCTGACCATCGACTTCGAGGACGCGGTGTTCGGCAAGGAGATCACGCTGAACGTGCCACGCGTCATCCAGTGCGCGACGTGCAGCGGCAGCGGCGCCAAGCCCGGCACGCAGCCGGTGACGTGCAGCGGCTGCGGCGGGCGCGGCCAGGTGCGCTACTCGCAGGGCTTTTTCGCCGTGCAGCGCACCTGCCCGCAGTGCGGCGGCGCGGGGAAGGTGATCAAGGATCCGTGCGCGACGTGCGGCGGCGCCGGCCGCGTGCGCGAGGAGAAGAAGATCGCGGTGAAGATCCCCGCCGGCGTCGACGACGGCTCGCGCCTCCGCGTCGCCGGCGAAGGCGAAGCGGGCTACAACGGCGGCCCCGCCGGCGATCTCTACGTGTTCTTGAGCGTGCGCGAGCACGAGAAGTTCCAGCGCCGCGACTACGACATCCACTCCGAGCAGACGATCTCCATCACGCAGGCGGCGCTCGGCGCCGAGGTGCTGGCCGACACGCTCGACGGCGCGGAGACGGTGCGCATTCCTCCCGGCACGCAGCCCGGCTACGTGATCCGCCTGCGCGGCAAGGGCGTGCAGTACCTGCAGAGCAGCGGCCGCGGCGACCACTACGTGCACGTGAACGTGCGCGTCCCGACGTCGCTCACCGACGAGCAGCGCGAGCTCCTCGAGCGCTACGCCGCGCTCGACGGCGAGCAGCCGCCCGCCCCGCGGCGGCTCGGGGAGAAGCTGAAGGATTTCTTCACGGCGCCGTGAGGTGTCATCCCGAGCGGAGCGAGGGACCCTCTCGATCACGGGGTTCCTCGCTGCGCTCGGAATGACACCGCAAGTCAAAGCGATCTGGATCAAGCGCGCCCACCGCGGGCCGATGGACCGCGTCGACCGCGCGGAGCTCGTCGCCGGCCGCGGCGTGCGCGGCAGCGCGAACCAGGGCGGGCGGCGGCAGGTCTCGATCATCAGCCAGGAGGCGTGGGACGCGGCCATCGAGCAGCTCGGCGTGGCTGTCGATCCCGCGGCGCGCCGCGCGAACGTGATGGTGAGCGGCGTCGACTTCGCGGACTCCCGCGGCAAGCTGCTGCGCATCGGCCCGACGCTCATCCGCATCCTCGGCGAGGTTCGTCCCTGCGAGCGGATGGACGAAGCGGAGGAGGGCCTGCGCAACGCCCTCAAGCCGCACTGGCGGGGCGGGGTGTTCGGCGAGATTCTCGAGGGCGGCACGATCGCAACGGGGGATCCGGTCGTGATCGTGCCTGAGTAACGCTCAGAAGAGCTCCTCAGCCAGCGCCACGATGATCCCCGCGGGGCCTCGCACGTAGCACAGCCGGTACTTGTCCTTGTACTGGACCGCTTCGCCGACGGGCTCGGCGCCGTGGGCACGCAGGCGGGCCACGGTGTCGTCCATGTCTTCGACCGCGAACATGATCTGCCGAAGGCCCAGCGTGTTCGGCGGAGCGTTCGCTGGCTCGGCCCCGACCAGATCCGGATTGCGGAACTTCGTCAGCTCAACCCGCCCGTGACCGTCCGGCGTCCGCATCATGGCGATGTCGACCTGGACGCCTTCGAGTCCGCAGAGGCGGTCCACCCACGGCCCCTCGACCGGCGCCTCGCCCTCGAGCGCCATGCCGAGGGCGGTGAAGAAGGCAATGGCGGCGGGGAGGTTGTCGACGACGACGCTGACGTGGTCCATTCTCTTGATGGTCATGTCGGAGTCACTGCGCCGGCACGAACGTCGGTCCGCCGGCGTCGGTCCCCACCGGGACCAGCGACAGATACGCCGTGGCCCGCCCTTCGCCGCTCTTGACGCTCACGCTGATTCTTGCGTTGGACATATGGTCGATCCCGACGGACCTGGGCAGGCTGTCGATCTGGAGGAACTGGTACGGCTTGAGCGTCACCTCCATCGGCCGCGGCTCGGCGGACCTCGGCGGGATCACCGTCACGGTCAGCGTCACCTCTTTCCCGCTCACCTCGGCGAAGCCGACGTTCGCGTGCACGAAGTCCGACTCCTCGACCTGCTGGATCTGCAGCGGGCGCGGCGAGCCGGCCGCCACCGTCTCCTCGGGCGTGACGGCGGGGATGAATTGCCCGAAGGCGCCCTGCACGGTCTCGTTGTACGTGCGCGCCGTGATGACCAGCCGCGCCGCCTTCGCGCTCGTCACGTGCAGCGCGCCGGCATCCTGGGTCACGCCGAAGAACGACGCCAGCACGCCGTCGAGCTGCCGCACTTCGCGGGCGGTAAGCGTCATCGGCTTGGTCGTGGGATCCCCGCCGTTCCTCGAGTAGAAGGCCAGCGTGAGCTCGGCGGCATCGTCTCCGTCGTTGAAGATGCGCACGTCCGTGTGCCAGTTGCCGGAGCCGCTGGTGAGCTCGGCCACGCCCGGCACGATCCAATGCGTGTTGGTCGCCGCGCCGATCGTCACCGGCGGCACGAACAGCGAGCCCTTCTTGTCGACGACCGACGCGTAGGCCGTGACCTTGCCGGTGCCGCCGGTGACTTCGACTTCGATGCGGCCGTTGTCGAGCGCGATGTTGTGCTGTTGGAGGACGTCGTCGATCTGCTTGTTCTCGCTGCCGTTGAGCTCCTGCTGGAATTCGCCGCGGTTTGCGCCGGTCCCGTCGTAGACGCGCACCTGAAGCGTCACGGAGTCGAGGGAGCCTTCGACGAGGCCGAGGTCCGTGTGGACCTTGTCCGACTTCGAGATCTGTTGGAGCGAAAGGATGGAGCCCTGCGGGGCGAATTTCCTGTAGGGCACGGCCGGGACGTACTGTCCGAACGCCACTCCGGTAAGGGACTGGTTGATCGTGCTGGAGGAGACGAAGGTGGTCCGCTCCTCCAGGCCGGCGGCGGGTGCGCTCGACACCGGCGTGGCGTCCTCCGCCGGCGGCCGGACTTCCAGCGTGCCGCTCGCGGTATGGCCGCCCACCCACGATTTGATGAACTCGTTGATCCTGATGGTGGCGCCGGCCTTGATGTCGACGGAGCTCTGCAGCCCCTCGCTCGGACCGGTGGCGCCGGTGGGAACGAAGTTGATCTCATACGCCCGATCCTTCGTCGAGGTGTTGGAGACGTAGACGTCGGACTGCAAGTCGGCGAGGCTGTTGTTCGTCACGTTCACCACGGCGGGGATGATCAAGGCGTCGGGCGGCGGCGCGTTCTTCGCTGCCTTTTTGGAGCCGCCATTGTTGTTGACGGAGAGCTGCGTGCTTTTCGTGCTTCCTAGGGCCGACGACGTGCCGGGCGCCGCGGCGGTGGTGATGGCCACGAAGCCGGTGCTCGCGCCGGGCGGCAGGCCGGCCGTGTTCGCGACCGCCTGCAGCGTCTGCCCTTCCGGCGGCACGATGCCCCTGGCCGGCGTGACGGTGAGCCACGGGACATCGGGTGTGGCGGTGAAGCTCTGTCCCGCGAATTCGGCGCCGATGCTCAGGGTGTAGTGGATCTCCGTCGGCTCGGTCAGCAGGGCCGCCCCCTGCTGCCCCGTCGCCGGCAGAATGCTCATCTCCGCGACGGGGGAGAACGCCCCCTGCACCGGCGGAATGCACTTCGCGTCGACGGCGTGCACGCGGACGTAGCGCGCCACCGGCGCGGGGAAGTCGTTGGTGAAGTTGAACGGCAGTTGCCTCGCCGCGACGGTGGTGGAGGTCGTGAACGCGCGCGAGAACTTCGGATCGGTGGAGATCTCGACGACGTAGTCGGTCGCGCCGGGGACCTGGGTCCAGCGCACGTGACCGGCGACGCCGGAGGAGATCTGCGCCGGCACGCGGACGGCCGGCGCATCGAGCGGATCGCATCCTCGGGGCTCCGCGATGACGGCGAAGCGGCTCTCCGCGGACTCGAGCGCGGGGCAGCCGCCGGCGAGGTGCGCGCGCACGAACCAGCGCCGCTCGCCCCGCGGTACGGTGATGCCGGAGGCGCCGGGCGAGGTCGTGGTCGCCGCCAGCACGTCGTCGAGATAGAGCTCGTAGGACGTGGCGCCGGGCACGTTGACCCATTGGAACGACACCGGCGACGTGACCCGCTCGCCCGCGTCGGGCTGGATGACCAGCGGCCGCTGCGTCGTGCAATCGGTGGGCGGCGTGTAGGTGAAGGTCCGGTGCGCGGACTCGGTCGCGGCGCAGCCCGAGAAGAGCGCGCGCACGTACCATTCCAACCCTCCCGGCGGCACGGCCGCGGTGTACGACGTCTCCGTGGTGGCGCGCATCAGCGTCGGCGTGCCGCCGGTCAATGCCAGCCACAGCTCGTACTGGATGGCGTTCGGCACGGCGTTCCAACGGAACGTGACCGTCGCGCTCGCGGCCGGAGCACCATCCGCCGGATCGCCCAACTGCGGCGCTGCGTGCGTGTTGCAGTCGGTCGCGGCCAGGACGTTGAGGGCCCGGTGCTCCGACTCGTGCGACGCGCAGCCGTCGAAGAGCGTCTCGACGTACCAATGGTGCGCGCCGGGCGGAATGATCCTGGTGAGCGTCGTGCCGAGCGTCGTGCCGAGGCTCTGCGGCGGCTGATCGCCCTGCTGCAGCCAGAGGCGATAGCCGCTGGCGCTGTCGACGGCGCTCCAGCCGAAGACGACGACGGCGTCGGCGGTGCTGGTGCCGTCCGTGGGCGCCGCCGGCGCGGCCGTGCCGGCGCAGGTCTGGCGAACTTTGACGGTGATCGGGAAGCTCGCGCCGAGCGTGCAGCCGCCGCCGCTGACGCTCACGGCGAGCGTGGCGGAGCCGGCGTCGCCGGCGGTGAAGATGATCTCGGCCGTGCCGTCGCCGCTGTCGATGGTGCCGTGATCGATGGTCCAGTGGTACACCGCGCCGCCGATCAACGTCGCCGCGGCCTCGGCGCTCGCTCCGGCAACGATCTCCGCCGGCGCGTTGATGACGACGGCCGGGCAGGTGCCGATCTGCGTGGTGGCGGAGGCGGCGTTGTTCGACGAATTCGGATCGGGAAGCGGCGACGACGCGCTGACGCCGAGCTGCACGGAGCCACTGGCGGAGGAGGCGATGTTCCAGGCGCTGCCGATCGTGGCGCTCTGTCCCGCGGCCAGCGCGGCGATCGCGCACGGGAAGCTGCCGGTGCAGGCGCCGCTGTTCGCGCTGAACGTGAGTCCCGCGGACGCGGTGGCGCTCACGGTGACGTCGGCCGCGTCCGGACCGTCGTTCGTGACGACGATGCTGTAGACCGCCGGCGCGCCCGCGACGGTCGACGCCGGACCGCTGACGGCGATGCGGAGGTCGGCGCTGGGGCCGGTCCCGACGACCGTCGACGCTGAGGCGACGTTGTTGGCGGTGTTGGGATCGAACTCGCTCGCGGCGGCGAAGACGGTGAGCGGCGCGGCGCCGGTGCCGTCGGCGGTGACGCTGATGACGACGGACGCGGTGGTCTGGTTGTTCACGCGTCCGAAGTTGCAGACGAGATTCGGGGCGCCGCTGCAGACCGCCGGCGAGGCGCTCACGAACGTGACGTTCGGCGGCAGCGCGGCGGTGACGTTCACGCCGTTCGCGTCCGAGCCGCCGCCG
>DATDFB010000104.1:0-12783 GCA_036522835.1 Thermoanaerobaculia bacterium
CGCCGCTCTGACAGCGGCGGCATGGCCGCCGCACTCCACATATGAAAAAGCTTTTGCTCATTCTCCTCGTTCTCGCGGCCCTCGCCGGCGCCGCGGCGATCTACCTCCGCATGACGACGCCCGAGCGCGCGCGCGGAGTGAGCTTTCCGCTGAGCGCGGCCGATCACGCCATGCTCGCGCACGTGCCGGCGTCGGCCGAGGCCTTCGCGCTCGTCCCGACCGCGGCGGCGCTCGACGCCAAGCTGCGCGCGAATCCGGTCACGCGCGACGTCGTCGAGTCGTGGACCTCGCAGCAGAAGATGCCGCAGCCGTGGATGATTGGCGGCGCCGACCTTCTGGCCTGGCGGGTGAACGGCGCCACGCGCTACTACCTCCGCCTCGATCCGGTGCGGGCGTTCCTCGTGCGCGCCTACTCGCTGCTCTTCGGCGAAACGGTCTTGATCAACGCGCCGGCCGAGGAGGCCATCGCGGGGGAGGAATTGCAGCGCATCGAAGCGCTCGCGGCGAAGCTGCCTCCGGGCGACGCCCTCGTCGTGCAGCGCGCCTCGGGGCGCGGCGCATTTCCGCCGATCGCGCGGCCGGCCGTCAGCTCCATCGCCGTTGCACCGGACAAGATCACCATCGTCTCCCGCGCCGCGAGCACCGATCCGCCGTCGTCGCCGCTGAATGCGAGCTTCCCGAAGTCCGCCATGCTCGCCGCCACCTTCCGCGAGCCGCCGCGCATCGTCGAAGATCTCAATCGTCTCCTCGGCGGCGTCAACGTCGGCACACTCCTCGGCGGCGGCGGCTCGCTGGCCCTCTACGACGTCGAAGCCGGCAAGCTTCTCCCGCGTCCGGTGGGTGTTTTCGTCATTCCGGCCGAGCGCCGGGCCGAGTTTACGAATTTCGTCGATCTGGCCCGCCAGGGGGAAGCCCTCGGATACCAGGTTCGCACGGCTGAGCGCGACGGCCAGCTCCTCCTCTCCTTCGACCGCTCGCTCGCCCTATATCTAAAGGATGCATTCGAGCCGCGGCAGCTCCCCTCGGCCCGCTGGGCGGTGCGCGCCGATCCGGCCAAGCTCGTCCCGGTCCTCAGCCAGCTCAGCGAGAACCTCGGCCTTCGCATCGCCGCGCCGCGCGTCTTCCGCGGCGCCCGCGACGCCGATCGCTGGATGAGCGCCTTAGGACACGCCGGCGCGATCGACGCCGTCGACTCCACCGACGGCGCGGCGGAGCAGCTGAGCGTCGAAATTGCAGGAACGAAATAGATTTAGCGGACCCAGGGTTTGGGCCGAGGCTGTCATGCAGGATTCCCGCACCGTCATCAATTTCGACGACGTCGACGAGAACGGACCACAGTCGTACCACGCCACGTTCGAGATTCCGCCCGGGGATCTCGCGCGTTACGAGGTCGCCGGCGTCGGCCCCGTCACCATCGAGGCGCACGCCGAAAAGGGCGATACTGCGGGGACGTACAAGGTCGACGGCACGGTCCAGTTCACCGCCGACTTCCAGTGTGCGCGCTGTCTGGAGCCATACCCGTTTGCGAACACGAGCGCGTTTCATCTAACATTCGCGCCTCGTCCCGAAACATCCGAGGAGAACGAAGAGATCGAGGTCGGCCCGGACGAGCTCGACGTGGAGTTTTACTCGGAGCGGTCGGTTCCGCTGAAGCAGCTTGCGGCGGAGCAGATTCAGCTCTCGATTCCGATGAAACCGCTGTGCGACGAGAGCTGTCTCGGCCTCTGTCCGCAATGCGGCGCGAACCGGAACCGGGAGAGTTGCTCGTGCCAGAGCTCGGTCGTCGACGAGCGCTGGGGGGCGCTGGAAGATATCCGGCAGCAGTTGGCGAAAAAGAAAAACGTCTAGGAGCTCACGATGCCAAACCCAAAACGCCGCCATTCGAAGGCCCGCACCCGCTCGCGCCGCGCGCACGACTTCCTCGAAGCGAAGTCGATGTCGACGTGCCCGCAGTGCCACGAGGCCAAGCTGCCGCACCGGGTCTGCCCGAAGTGCGGGTACTACAAAGGCCGCGAAGTGATGCCCGTCAAAGAAATCTGAGATGGTGTGTCGTTCCGAGCCGCGAAGACGGCGAGGAAGCCCCCGCCGACGGCATAGGCAGAGCATGCCCGCAGGAGATCCTTCGGCGTCTTCGCGCCTCAGGATGACACGATGAACGGGGTGGTGCGCATCGCCCTCGACGCCATGGGCGGCGATCACGCGCCGCAGGAGGTCGTCAAGGGCGCGCTCCTGGCCGCGGCGGAGTACCCGGTCGAGGTGCTGCTGGTCGGCCAGGAAGAGGTCGTGCACAAGGAGCTCGCCGCCTCCGCGGCGGCGACGCCGAAGAACATCGAGGTCGTCGACGCGCGCGAGGTCGTGGAGATGGACGACACGGCCATCGCCCCGATCCGGCGGAAGCGCAACTCGTCGATCCGGATCTGCGCGAACCTCGTGGCCGAGGGAAGGGCCGACGCGTTCGTCTCCGCCGGCAACACCGGCGCCACGTGGACCTCGGCGCGCGTGGTGATGGGGATGATCGAAGGCGTCAGCCGCCCCGCGCTCGCCGCCATCCTCCCGAACTCGAAGGGCCACACGCTGCTGCTCGACGTCGGCGCGAACGTCGACGCGAAGCCCAACCACCTCCGCGAATTCGCCGTCATGGGGCACTTCTACGCGCAGATGGTGTTCGGCATCGACTCGCCGCGCGTCGGCCTGCTGTCGATCGGCGAGGAAGAAGGCAAGGGGAACGAGCTGACGAAAGAGGTCTTCCGCGTGCTGAAGGAGACGGGCCTCAACTTCATCGGCAACGCCGAGGGGCGCGACGTCTACAACGGCAACGCCGACGTGGTCGTCTGCGACGGCTTCATCGGCAACGTGGTGCTCAAGGCCTCCGAGGCGTTGGGCGAGATGATCACGCGCACGATCCGCGAGGAGCTGATGCGCAACTGGCGCCGCAAGCTCGGCGGGCTCCTGGCGAAGAGCGCGTTCGACGAGCTGAAGGCGCGCATGGATTACTCGGAGTACGGCGGCGCCCCGCTCCTCGGCGTGAAGGGCGGCTGCATCGTCTGCCACGGCCGCTCGAACGCGAAGGCGATCAAGAACGCCGTGCGCGTGGCGCGCGTCTTCGCCATGAACCGCATCGACGAGAAGATCCAGGAGCGGGTCAGCGATCTGCATTCGCGCGAGCATCAGTCGCGCGTGCTCGCCGAGGCGTAGCGGCCTCGGCGTTCACAGCCATGGGTGTAAACGTAATGCATTCATGTATGAGGCTCATCTCCATGGATGTATCAGCAAAGCATTCACGCATTGCGTTTACACCCTTGGATGTGGTTCCGATGCGCTCATGCGATGCGGCTTACACCCATGGATGTGAGAAGATCGCGATGGCCCATTCCTTTTACACCCATGGATGCGATGAGAATCCGTGGCGCCGATCAAACAACGTCCATGGATGTGCTCGTGTCGCGTATCCTTGATCCGTGCCCCGACTCACCTTCACCAGTCCCGACGCCGTGCGTTTCGGCGCGATCCTAAAGCGGCTTCGCGTCGCGCGCGGCTGGACGATCCTCACGGCCGCCCGGCGCAGCGGCATGAATCCGAACTACCTCGGCGTGCTCGAGAAGGGGGGCAACATGCCGAGCCTCGAGACGCTGCTCGAGATGGCGGATGTCTACGGCGTCGCGGCCGCCGACATGGTGCGCGAAGTCGAGGAGGCGCGGCGGGCGGAGCGGTCCTAAGAGCGCGACGCGCCGATCGTCTCTTTCGGCGGCGGCGGTTCCCACAGTTTGAACCACCGCAACATCCAGTGGCCGGCGATCTTCTCGCGGAAGAACTTTTCGTGCTCCCACTCGGTGGCGGCCATCTCCAGCAGGCAGGCGATCATCTCTTCGTGCCCGCACTGGCGCGCGTAGACCGCGGCGTCCTCGTACTCGACGATGTTGTGCCGCTCCAGCTTGCCGGCGCCGTACATCGGAATGAACCAGCCGCCGATGTGGCAGAGGCCGGCGATGAATTTGCCGATGCAGTAGAAGATCGCGTCGCGCTTGCGGCTCGGGCGCGCGCCGAGGTCGCGCATCATGGCGCCGACGAGCTCGCGGTGATGCCACTCCTCGTTCTCGATGACCCGGATGCGCTCGCGCTCCGCGGCGTCGCGCACGCTGTGCCAGTGGCCGCGGTAGGCATAGCCGGCGGCGAGCTCGCCGGAGTAGGCGCCCTGGAGCTGGCGGATCAGTTGTTCGCGGGCATCGGACACGCGCGGGCGATTCTACCGTCCCGCGGCCCGGCGCCGCGGTGCCGGCGGCGTGCGTACGAAGCGGACGAAGGTGCGCGGTGGGTCGTGCGGGTACGCGTGCTCGTAGGCGATGACGATCGCCTCGCGCGACGCCGCGGCCTCGAAGTAGCGCCCTTGCTTGGCGATGTCGAAGTCGATCGGAACGGCCACGCGGTCGTCGAGACAGCGGCAGGCGAAGGTCGCGTCGGTGACGGTAGCGACGTAGAGCGGCATGGCCGTGTCGCCGCCCACGACGACGCGGTAGTTGGCGCCGTCGAAGAGCGGAATCGCGCCCGCGCCGTGCCACGACGCGTCCGTGGCCGCCGCCTGCAACGGCGCGCCGATCACGCGTCCGCGGTCGTCGATGCGCGCGATCCACGCCTCGGCATGGTTTGCCGTGTGCCGCGTCCAGGTGACGAGATAGTCGCGGCCGTTCGAGACGGCGTGCACTTGGCCGAAGAAGCCGCTGTCGGTGGTATTCAGCTCGCGGACGATGTCGAACGGCGCGCCGGCGGCGTCGAGGAAGACGCCCGTGACCTTCATGTACACGTAGTCCGGCGAGCTGTTCGCGCTGACGACGAGCGTCCGCGGTCCGGCGCTGGCGCTCGATTCGGACTCGGTGCTGCCGAACTGGAACGGCGTGATGCTCCCCGCGGGCGTCACGGCCGCCCCCGCGCCGAGCCGGAAAAAACCGCTCTGCCACGTCACCAGGTACGTCGTGCCCGTCCAGGTGATCGACGCGATCTGCGCGTACGGCTCGTCGGCGATGACGAACGGCGCGCCGGTGACGCGGCCGTCACGCCCGACGAAGAGGCCGTTCACACGCTTGTCGCCGACCCAGACGATGAGGTAGCTCGTGCCGTCGAAGGCCATCCTCGGGAAGATCGCCTTCACCGGCAGCACGGTCCCGGTGCCGTCGTGATGCGTGCCGTCGACGCGGGTGCGGCCGAAGCGGACCTCGCCGGACGAGCCTTCGTTCCACACCACCGCGGCGTCGAGACCGTCGACGGCGAGGATGGGCACCGTCTGCGCGGCCGCGGTGTAGTCGAGAACGTGCTCCGGACCGTCGGTGTCGAGGCGGCGGATGACCGTCGCCTCGTGCGGCGCCGATCGCGTCACGAACACGCCGGCCGGTCCGGCCGCGAGCGACGGGATCCCTTTGCCGGCGGGCTGCGGCGGCCCGTTGAGCGTGCGGATCCAGCCGTCGCCGTTGTCACTCCAGGAGATCAGGAAATCGCTGCCCGTCCAGACCGCGCTGGGATAGTAGAGATTGCCGCTGCCGCTCTGCGCGACGACTTGCAGATCGCCGGCGGCTTCGCCCGACGCCGTGTAGCGCTGCGCGGCGGCCGGCGTGCGGTCGCGTTGCCAGACGTAGAGATATTCGTTGCCGTTGCTGGCGATGGCGTCGTACGACACGCGCGGCGCCGGCAGGCCGACCGGACGGACGCCGCCGTTCGAATTGACGATGACGGCGGTCACGCCGCCGGCGCTGTCGTGGCCGGCAATCAGGAAGCCGCCGCCGGCCGACGACGCCCTCGTCCAAGAGGCCGCGGGCATGACGGCGAACGGCGGCACGGCCACGTGCAGCTCCGTGTCGAGGATCGTCCCCTTCATCGTGCCGCCGCTCGTGTAGAGCAACAGCAGGAGACCGCCGCCGTTCCAGACCAGCGCCGGCTGCGTTGCCGCCGCCGTGTCGATGCGCGCCTCGACGTCGCTGCCGAAGCGGTGCACGACGACCGCGTCTTCGAGGAGCGCGGCGTAGAAAAGCGCGTCGCCGGCAGCCGCGCTGGCCTGCGCGTCGATCGGCACGCGTGACGAGAGGATCGGGCTCCCGTCGGACTCGAGATCGTAGCGGTACGGTTGGCCGCCGCCGGCGTAGGCGCAGACCGCAAAGGCCTTCGTCGCGCCGGAGAACACGCTGCAGCCGGCGTAGGGATCGGGCACGAGCCGCAAATCGGAGACCGGCAGCTCGGCCGTGACGGTCTCCGCGGCGGCGAGGGGCGAGCAGACGAGGAGTAGGGCGAAAAGGGACGCGATGCGAGGCATTGGACCGAGGACTC
The DNA here is from genome assembly GCA_036522835.1 of Thermoanaerobaculia bacterium. GTDB lineage: Bacteria > Acidobacteriota > Thermoanaerobaculia > Gp7-AA8 > Gp7-AA8 > DATDFB01. The sequence goes on from DATDFB010000104.1 coordinate 6,310, forward strand.
CGCGAGAGGATACGGCGTTCGCCGCCGCCGTGTCCATGTGTATGATTCGCGCGCACATGGAGCACGAGACTGCGTTCGTCTTCCCCGGACAGGGAAGCCAGTACGCCGGGATGGGCAAGGACGTCTACGAGGCTTATCCCGCCGCGCGCAAGGTCTTCCACGACATCGACGAAGCGCTCGGAATCGAGATCTCGAAGCTCTGCTTCGAAGGCCCCGAGGAGCAACTGAAGCTGACGGAGAACACGCAGCCGGCGATCCTGGCGGTGTCGTCGGCAATCCACGCGGTGCTCGAGGAGCTCGGCGCCACGCGGCGCGACGTGGTGGCCGGCCATTCCCTCGGCGAGTACAGCGCGATCGTCAGCGTCGGCGGGCTCACGCCCGCCGAGGCGGCGAAGATCGTGCGCATGCGCGGGCGGTTCATGCAGGAAGCCGTGCCGGTCGGTAGCGGCGGCATGGCCGCGCTGATCGGCCCCTCGGCCGACGAGGCGCGCGCGATCTGCGAGGAAGCGGCGCAGGGCGAAGTCGTGTCGGTGGCGAACATCAACGCGCCCGGACAGATCGTCATCGCCGGGACGAAGAGCGGCATCGAGCGCGCCATCGACGTGGCCAAGAAACGCGGCGTGCGCCGCGCGCTGGCGCTGCCGGTCTCCGCGCCGTTCCACTGCGCGCTGATGGAGCCGGCCGCGGAGCGGCTGCGGCCATTGCTCGACGAGGCGCCGTTCAAGGATCTTTGGGTCGCGCTCGTCTCCAACGTCGACGCCTCGCCGATCGGCACCGCCACCGCCGTGCGCAACGCGCTGCTGCGCCAGGTGGCCTCGCCGGTGCGGTGGGTGGAGTCGGTGCAGAAGATGATCGCCATGGGCGTGAAGCGCTTCGTCGAGGTCGGGCCGGGCAACGTGCTCACGGGACTGATCAAGCGCATCGACTCGTCGGTGGAGTTGGTGAATGTTTCGGATGTCTCGTCGATCGAAGGATTCGTGAAATAGGTCACAGGTGACAGGTGACAGGTGACAGGTGACGGGTGACTGGTCACGGGTGACGGGTCGCAAGGAACGCCACCTGTGACCTGTGACCTGTGACCTGTGACCTGTGACCCGTGACCCCCGAGGACACCATGAAAATCGATCTCACCGGGAAAACCGCCCTCGTCACCGGCGCCTCGCGCGGCATCGGCGCCACGATCGCCTTGCGCCTCGCGGAGACGGGGGCGCACGTGCTCTGCGCCGCGCGCAGCGCCGCCGCGGTCAACGAGGTGGCGAAGAACATCGTCGACAACGGCGGATTGGCCACCGGCGTGGAGCTCGACATCACGGCGGGCGATGTCCGCGAGCGCATCAAGGCGCTCCTGGAACAACAGCCGATCGACATCCTCGTCAACAACGCCGGCATCACCGCCGACGACCTCTTCATCCGCATGAAGCCCGAGGCGTGGACGAGCGTGCTGCGCACGAACCTCGACTCGGCGTTCCACATCACCCAGGAAGTGGTGAAGAAGATGATCCGCGCGCGCTGGGGCCGCGTGATCAACATCTCCTCGGTCGTGGGACTGATGGGCAACGTCGGCCAGGCGAATTACGCCGCATCGAAGGCCGCGCTGATCGGATTCACCAAGGCGCTGGCGCTGGAGATCGGCTCGCGCAGCGTGACGGTGAACGCCATCGCGCCCGGCTTCGTCTCGACGGCGATGACGGACGCGATGACGGCGGAGGCGAGGAAGGCGCTCGAGGATCGAATTGCGTTGAAGCGGCTCGGGACGACGGACGACATTGCCTACGCGACGGTGTTCCTCGCCTCAGAGCAGGCCGGCTACATCACCGGCACCGTCCTGAACGTCAGCGGCGGGCTGTACACCTGAGTCGCCGGCGTCGTACTTGCCGAAGAGCACGCGCCCGGCGTGGCGCAGCGCGCGCATCCACTCCTCCAGCCGCGTGTCGACGCCGACGGTGCCGTGCTCGGCGGCGTAGAACGACTCGACCGGGCGCGCGTACGAGAGGAAGCGGTCGCGGCTCAGGAGAAGCTGCGACTTGTGGCACTCGATGGCCTGGCGCTTCCAGAGTTGCTCGCGCGGCGTGAGCGCGAGGCGGACGGCCGTCCGCTCGGCGTCGGGATCGCCGTGGACGATGTAGGTGACGATCGGCGTCTCGCCCGCGGCGCGGTGGACGAACCAGGCCAGCGCGCGATGGTCGGCGTGAAGGTCGCGCGACGACGGCGAGACGATGAGCGTGGGATGGAATTCGTCGATGACGGCGCGCAGGGCGTCGAGCACTTTCGGGCAGCCGGCGCGCGCCAGGACGGCGATTTGCTGGTCGGGAAACCCGAGGAAGCGCGCGGTGTCGCGCGGGGCGCCGAGCCGCGCCAGCGCTTCGAGCGCTTCCTCGCGCCGCATCGCCCCCCAGCGCGCGCGATCGTCCTTGCGGATGATCAGCTTCCTGTGCATGTAGCGCTGCGGCCAGGCGTTGCTCTCGCCGTCGGTGGCGAAGACGACGCGGACGCGCGCTCCGCTGGCGACGGCGCGCTGGATCAACCCGCCCGCGCCGATGGCGTCGTCGTCGGGATGCGGCGCCACGATGAGCGTGCGGTCGAGCGTCGGTGCGTCGGTCATCAGAAGTCCCGGTCCTGGAGGCGGAATGGGGAAAGTCCGCGCTCGATTGCCGGTGCCCACACAACCGCCAGGCGCTGGCTCGTATTCACCCGATACGTTCCCGCGGCGAACGCGGCTTTCGGGCGGACGATCCCGTCGCGCGACACGATCACATACTCTCCAGGAATGGCGATGGTAAACGATCCATCGGGTTTGATCCACTGCCCGGCCGCGCGCAAACGGCCGAGGTCGAGGAAGTTGGCGCTCAGAAAGGCGCGGGCGCGCGGCGGCCAGAACTCGCCGTCGGCCTGGGCGACGTAGCAGCGCTTGCTGACGATGTCCTCCGCGATGGTGTCTTTGATCATGCCGCGGATCATCAGGTTGCGCGTGATGAACTCGTAGATGTGGTAGCTCGGGCGCGGCCGGAAGATGGTCTCGCCTTTGAGGTCCATGAGGGGCTCGCCGGGTCTGGTGAGACGCAGGACCTGGCGGATCATCGTGATCTCTTCCTTCGTCTTGTCCTTGAAGCCTCTCGTTTCCTTGAAGATGAAGGCGATGAAGACGACGGCCAGCGCCGCGAGGATCCACGTTCTTCTGCCGATGGCCGCGACCGCGAAGATGCTGAGCATCGGAAGGAAGGGGAGGTAGTCGCGCGGCGAGATGAGGATCCAGAATCCTCCCAACGTCAGAAAAAACGCTGCTGTGGCGACGGCCCCGAAGAAGCGGTCGTTTCTCGCCTGCCGTTTTCTCCAGGCGATGCGCAGGGCGATGATCATCAGCGGGACGTAGGCGATGCGTGGGCCCCAGATCGCCGCGGCCGTGCGCGTGGCCTCGATGGCGCCGTTGAAGGTGAAGTTGCAGTAGACGAGGTTGTCCCAGGCGCCGTGCTCGACGAAGTAGAGCGCGACGATCGCCGGTACGATCGCGGTTCCCACGAGCATCGCCGCCCCCCCGCCCACCCGCGCCGGCCGCTTCTTCATCACGATCGTGGTCATCGCCGCGATGCCGAGGGTGATGAGCAGCAGCGAGGTCTTCATCGACGTCGCCATGGCGAAGCCGAGGATGACGCCGGCGGCGAAGCCTCTCGCGATGGTGAAGTCGCCGCCCGTCAGCACGACGACCGCGATCATCCACAGCGCGACCCAGAGGTTGTCGGTGCGGTACTCGAGCGATTTGAGAAAGAAGGGAGGGAGGAGCGAGAGCATGAGCGCCGCCCACTTCGCGGTCTCACTCCCGTACAGCCGCTTCCCCAGCACATACGTCCCCCACAGCACCACGGCAAACAGCACGAGCATCGGCGCCCGCATGAAGTGGAGGACGTTCTCCCGCTCCCCCACCCACCCTAGGATGGGGGCGGTGAGGATGTGGAAGAGGGGGGCGTGGTTGTCGAAGAAGTCGCGGTAGGGAAGGAGCCCGGCCCCCCACCCCCAGGCGACGTGGAGGTGCTGGGGCTCGTCGGAGTCGAAGCGGTAGCGGAAGAAGGCGACGGCGCGGAGGATCGCGCTCGTTGCCGCCAGCACCCAGAAGAGGACATGGCGCGCCCTGAGGGATTCGAACCCCCAACCGGCGGATCCGAAGTCCGCTGCTCTGTCCAGTTGAGCTAAGGGCGCCAGGCGGCGGGAGTTTACACCGTGGGGAGAGGCGAATAGAATCGCGCGCCGCCCTGTTCTTGAGGGCCCTCGCCAGAAAGCCGTTGTAGCTCAGTTGGCAGAGCAGCTGATTCGTAATCAGCAGGTCGCCGGTTCAAGTCCGGCCAACGGCTCCAATCCTCCAAGTCCGCAAACCTCACGAACTCAGTAGGTTCGCTGCTGTTCGCCTGCTGCGCATGAATCAATTGCACTGCCTGTTTTGGGGTTGGGGTTCCAATTGGGGTTCCATCGGGTCGGACTTCGGTCCGATCGAGAGCCGAGGCGACGAGCGCCATCGAAGCGGCCGAGGGGCGGCTGTACCGCTTCACCATCGCCGTGCTTGCGTGACCGAAAAAACTCTGCAACTGCAACTCACTCGCACCACCTGACGCGAGCGTGGAGCCGAACGTGTGCCGGAGGTCGTGGATTCTGACGCGGCGGGTGATTCCGGCGATTGCCTTCGCGATGCGGTGGTAGCGGTCGATGACGCTGTCCGGGTAGCGATGGCCTTCCGGGCTGACAAGAACGAATTCCGAAACGACCGGCCTCGCTCTCCGCTGCATCAGGACGGCGCGAAGCGTTGCGCTAATCGGAACGAGTGCATCCTTGTTCGTCTTCTCGACGGTTACGCGGATGAAGCCCTCTTTCAGGTTGATCAACGACCACCGCAGATTAGTCACGTCGCCGCGACGGAGGCCGGTATGCAGGGCGACGATGAACCAATCCTTCGCCTCACGAAATCGCGCGAAGTAGACCTTTGCGGCATCGCTGCCGGGCTTGAGGGACGCGCCGTGACGCCGGGCTGTCGAATACCTCTCGCTGACCTTCTCCGGCCCGTAGACGCGATGCTGCGCGAGATAGGCCATGAATCCGGCTTCATCATCGAACGCGGCGAGGTATGCTGCCCGCTCGTCGTCGCTCAACTCGTTGTGAAGAGTGGCCTCACGAAGGAACAGCTCCTTGAATGAAGGGACATCTGCGAGCATCTTTCGCTTCCGTGCGTTGTGGAGAATCTTGCGGAGCATGCGGAGGGAGTAGTTGAGAGTCGGCGCGGAGGCCGGATCATCCTCCCCGTTCTTGTCCTTTCGGCTGAGCGACGCGGAGATGTACTCCATGATGCGCAGCTCCGTGATGTTCACGAGGTCGTCATCCTTGAAGAACGGAACGAGGTGAGTTCTGACGGAAGCGGTGTCCTTCTTGAACGTCCTCTCCTTCGCCTTCCCGCGCATGCCCGGCCAATACTTCTCAACGTACGGACCAAACTGCTTGACATCGGCCGGTATGGGGTCAGGTTCTCTCAGCCTGTCGCGAAACTCGACGAACGCCTCCCGCGCTTTCTCTACTGACTCGAAAGCCTTGATCGGTTTGTGACGTTTGCCGGTCGGGTCGCGGAAGTCGAATGCGGCGAGCTGCAAACGTTTGTTCCACTTCAGGCCGGGCATCTGCGGTTTCCAATCGCTTTTTCTTCCGGGTAGACAATAAGCCAACGTGGACCCTCCTCTCTGGTTAATGGTGCTGCTTCCACTGCTCGTGAAACTTCATCACTTCAGAGACCGAGTAAACGACGACAGTCGGTGAGATTCGTTTCCAACCCTTCGGCCCCTTGCCCTGCTGCCTCCACTTGTTCAAGGTGCCTGTTTTAACGCCGAACATCTTTGCAACTGCCGGTGACTGCATCCAAGCATCCGCAGAGAACCAAGACAGCGGTGCGACCTCGCCACGGCGTGCGGATAAGTTGAAGGGTTCTTCAGGGTTCATGTTCGTCCCGATAAAGCCGGTTTTTCCGCAAAAGTATCTGCGCTGGCTGGCGGGTACGCGGCCGTCGCCGAAGCTGGGGCAGGTCGTGCGTTTTCGAACGCTCAAAGATCGAGCGCACCTGCTCAGCAGACCACCCGCCACCGCGTCGCGTCGGCACGTTCGAGGTGGTGAGGAACGAGGCGATGTCGGCGAGCTTCGTGCCGCCCTGCCGCATCGCGACGATCTCGTGCACGACCTCGATCTCACCGGGCTGGGCGTGGAGACCACCACCAGCGTTACGCGGTAGCCGAACGGCACCGTGCCGAATGTCTTTCCTTTCAGCTTCAGCGCACGCCTGGCGAAACGAGTGCGTTGCGCTGCTAACGGCAATGGTTTTAAGATAACTACAAGCAGAACCGACTGGAGGGACGAGATGGGAGTGCGTCCGGTTGGTGTGACTCTAGGCTCGCTGAGTAAGTACTTCCCGCAGCAGCAGATCGAGGCGATTTTGCATGCGAGTGGTCGTGA
>DATDFB010000105.1:0-62593 GCA_036522835.1 Thermoanaerobaculia bacterium
ACGACGAGGTACTCAGCGCCCGCGTCGGATAATGCGCACAACATCTCGACGAAATTCCGATTCACGCCAGTTCGGGTCCTTGAACGCCCACGCGTTTTTCGTAATCTCCCACACCATCGCCACCCGCTCGCTCGGCGTGAATTGACTGTAGTCGTCTTCCGGCTCTTCGCCGAGCCTGTACTTCCGCATGGGCCACTGCGAGCGGTCGCTCATACGGAAATCGTACCTCGGTACACACTCCGCACCCACCCCGCCTCCTCCGCGCTCAGCCCCTCCCCCACCCGGCTGGCCGCCTCCACCTGGCGCGGGTTGCGCTGGCCCAGCAGCACCGTCGCCGTCGGGTTGCCCGTCAACAACGCGCCGGTCACGGCGTGCAGCACCGGCTCGGGGTGGGCGGCGAAGCGCGCGCGCATCGCCGCGGCGGCGCGCTTCATCCGCTCGATCGTCGCGGCGTCGCGGAAGTCGTCCACGTTGCTGCGGAAGTCGCCCGCTTCGAACGTCTGCGGCGCGTCGTACTTGCCGAGGAGCAGACCGTGCTTCAGCGGCGAAAAGAAGGCCACGCCGAGGTCGTGGGTGTCGACCCATTGTTTCAGGCCGCTCGACTCGTAATCGTCGTCGACCAGATTCCGGTACGGTTGCACCACGTCGGGATCGACGCGCTCGATGAACCGCATAATCCGCGACGCGTTCCAGTCCGAGAGCCCGACGAAGCGGATCTTTCCCTCCTCGCGGAAGCGGCGCACCTGCTTGAGCGCGTCGTCGAAATAGCGGTCGTCGGGGCCGAAGTCGCAGTGGTGGAAGTAGTAGAGATCGACGCAGTCCGTGCGCATATTCGCGAGCGACGCCTCGAGCTGCACGCGCATGAAGGGCGTGTCGTAGTAATGATTCGCCGGCCCCTTCACATAGCCGAACTTCGTAGCCACGAAAATCGCGCTGCGCGGCACGTCGTGAGCGAACACCTCGCCGATCAGCGTCTCCGCGTGGCCGCCGCCGTACGCGTCGGCCGTATCCCAGTGCGTGATCCCGCGGCGGTACGCCTCGATCATCGCCTCCTTGGCGAGGTTGTCGTCGTGGCCCGTCCAGCCGACCGACACCCCCTCGTTCGTGTTCGGGCCGCCGTGGCCCCACGTGCCTAGGGAGATGGCCGGGACCTGCGCACCAGTGCGGCCAAAGCGGATCATTCGCATCGAGGGGCGATTATAGTGAGCAGTGTCATCCCGAGCGGAGCGAGGGATCCCCCCACCGAAGGGGATTCCTCGCTGCGCTCGGAATGACACCCTGCGTCTTCTGCACCGACCCGCGCCAGGCCGGCGAGATCGTCTTCGAGGACGACCGCGTCTGGATCATCGTGCACGCCGACTGGAGCGTCCGCGGGCACGCCATGGTCGTCTGGCGGAATCACGTCGAGAACGTCGCCGACCTCACCCTCGACGAGTACGTCCACTTCGCCGTCGCCCACCACCGCGCCGAGCGCGCCCTGCTCGACGCCACGAAAGCCGAGCGCGCCGTGCTGATGAAGCTCGGCATCGCCACGCCGCACCTCCACCTCCACATCTACCCTGTCAGCGCGGCGCTCACGCGCGAGGAAGTCTTCGAGATCGTCGACAGCCGCGTGCGCGCGCCGTACGACGAAGAGCTCATCGCGGAGCTCAAAGAGCGCCTGGCCACTTGACACGCAGCCGCCGACTGAATGAGCATTCATTCAGCAATGGCCGCCACCAAAGCCGCCCCCCTCCCCACCACCTCCGGCTCCGACGCCTTCAAAGGCACGAGCAAGCGCGAGCGCATCCTCCGCGCCGCCATCGACGTCTTCGCCAAGAGCGGCTACTTCAACGCCAAAGTCTCGGAGATCGCCAAGGCCGCCGGCGTCGCCGACGGCACGATCTACCTCTACTTCGATGGGAAGGAAGACGTCCTCGTCACGATTTTCCGCGAGCACACGCGCCACTACCTGCAGACGCTCGAGCGCGACCTCGCCGAGGCCCGCCGCGCCGACGAGCGGATGCGCATCGCCATCCGCCACCACCTCGAGACCCTGGGACGTGACCGCGCCCTCGCGGTCGTCTCGCAGGTCGAGCTCCGCCACAGCCTGAAGTTCATGTCCCTCTTCTCGCAGCAGGAAGTCGCCGACTACCTCAACATCCTGCGCAAGGTCGTCGAGGGCGGCCAGCGCGAGGGGACGTTCCGCCGCAATCTCCACCCGCAGCTCGTGGCCAAGGCGGTCTTCGGCATTCTCGACGAGATGGTGACGTCGTGGATTCTCTCGGAGAAGGACTACGACGTCGCCGCGCAGGCCGATCAGGTCGCGGACCTGATACTGACCGGATTGCTCTGAGCCGCGCCGCTCCAGTCGCTGTGCGGCTGCCCGTTGAGCACGACCCAGCCCCAGAAAAGCTCCCCATAACCGTGCGCGGTCATGCCGCGCTTTTCGTAGAACGGCAGCAGGAGGCGCTGCAGCCGCGGCAGGTTGTAGAACGGCACGCCGGGGAAGTAGTGGTGCTCGAGGTGGTAGTTCGAGAAGAGGTAGACGGCGTCCCAGAAGAGCGACCCTTTGACGAGCGTCGACCACTTCGCCGGATCGCTCGGGTCGATGTCGTAGTGCTGCCCGACGCGGTTCAGCGCGAAGGCGACCGGGAAGACGAAGAAGACCGGCACGACGTAGAGCTTGAAGGCGATCCACCAGCCGCCGATCAGCGCGATGGCGGCGAGGACGCCGAGCTGGAAGACGATCGTGGCCATGCGCTCGCGGGCGATGCGGCGCTGCAGCTCCGGCTCGTACGACGCGGCCTCGCGCGCGGCGGCGCGGAAGTAGATCGGGAAGAGCGCCGGCGTGAAGTAGAGGAGCTTGAGCCAGCGCGCGTTGCGCTTCGGCGAGAGCCAGTGCCGCTTCGGGTCTTCTTCGAACGAGCCGAGGCCGGCGTGGTGGTCGAGGTGCCAGCGGGTGAACTGCGAGGCGGAGATGCCGCTGGGAATTGCGTAGGCGAGTCCGAGAACGCGGTAGAGGCCGTCGCGAGCCTGCATGACGACCGCGCGGTGGACGACCTCGTGCAGCAGCACGGTGAAGTTGAAGACGGCGAAGCCGGCCACGGCCGCGCACGGCAGCCAGATGTACCAGCGGTCGAACTGAACGATGCCGGCCGCGGCGAGGACGAGCGCGGCGAGGTTCGCCAGCGCCACGGACGCGTGCAGCAGCGGCCGCTTCTGATGCAGCCGCCGCAGCTCCTCGACCGGCAGCTCGGCCGCGAGGTCGCGTTTGAGCTGCTGCGCGTGTTCGGCGTAGTAGGAGGCCATGCTGGTGGCGAAGGTAACACTAGAACCACTGCCGCGCTTCCGGTGGCGCGGGCAGTTCGGTGAACGTCGCGTCCGCCAGGTCGGCAATCTCGCGCCCCTCGGCGAGCGGGGCGAGCTGGCGGTTCGCGTAACGGAGGCGATAGACCGCGGCGGCAACGCGAAGCCGTCCGCGAGCTGGAAATCGTCGTCGTCGTGATTGAGACCGACGCTCGTCGCGCTGTCGAACAGTCCGCCGCCGCCCCACGCCGTCTCCTTCATCCACAGCGCCAGCGCGGTGAAATACGGCGGCTTACTGATTGCGGTCCACGCCTCCGGCTGCCGCCAGAACTTCGGGGCGAAGTGGATGAGGAGTCGCCCGTCCGGCGAGAGGTCGCAGCGGCGCTCGTAGATGCGGCCCTTGAACCACTGGCCCCGCACGATGGCGTCGGTCTCGAGGTCCCATGACAGAAACAGCACGCGCCGCGACGGGCCGCGGCGGAAGATCACCGCGCCGCGGGGCCTCGCGCGCCACGATCGCGTACATCGTCACGGACGCATTTTGCTATAGCGGTGCCGCGATGAAGACGAGCTCCGCTCCGGGATGGTCGAGGAATTCCGGTGCCAGCGGCAAGTAGCGGTGCTCGCCGAAGCGCGCCTGCAGCGCTGGCGGGAACGGCGTCGCGATCGCGGCCTCGGCGCGTGACGCGAAGAGCTCCTCCTGCTGGCTCGGCCAGCGCGTGGGATCGGGATTCATGACGCTGACGATGAAGCTGCCGCGCGGCTGAAGCCCGATCTCGCCGCAGAGAAAGCAGTCGCCGTGGAGCTCGAAGTCGAAGTGCGTGTGCTCCTCGTGCCCTTCGATGCGGTACGTCCCCGCGCCGAGCGTCTGCGCGCGGCCGCGCAGCGCGTCGTCGGCGGCGACGAAGGCCCAGAAGCGCTTCGTCAGACGTTTCCGCCCGACGACGATGACTCGCTGCGCGCCGCCGTTGCCGGGTGCGAGCACCCAGAGCATCCGCTGCACGTCGTCGAGCGACTCGATCTCTTCGCGGCGCACGCGGACGCGCGCGATGATGGTGAGCGCCCCTTCTTCGAGCATCATATGGAGTGCGGCGGCCATGCCGCCGCTCCGACAGCGCCGGCATGGCCGGCGCACTCCACAGAGTATGCGCATCTACACCATCGGCCACTCCACCGGCTCCCTCGACGAGCTCGTGCACCTTCTCGCCGCCAGCGGCGTCAAGCGCCTCGCCGACATCCGGCGCTTTCCCGGCTCGCGGCGCTACCCGCACTTCTCGCGCGACGCGCTCGCCGCGGAGCTGCCGAAGCGCGGCATCGCCTACGTGCACATGCCGGAGCTGGGCGGGCGGCGGACGGCGGCGCCGGACTCGCCGAACGACGCGCTGCGCAACGCGCAGTTTCGCGGCTACGCCGATTACATGGCCACGGAGGAATTCGCGGAAGGCGTCGACAGACTGCAGGACGGCGATGCCATCATGTGCGCCGAGGCCGTGCCGTGGCGGTGCCACCGGAGCTTTGTCGCCGACGAGCTGGTGCGGCGCGGGGTCGAGGTCGTGCACATCGTCGGGCCGAACGACCGGCGCAGGCACGAGCTCAACCCGCTCGCGCACGAGGCCGGCGGCCACCTCGTCTACGCGCGCCGTATAATCGCCCCGTCCGAATGACCACCCAGAGCGACCTCCCACTCGCCGGCACTGCCGCGCCGGCGCACGAGCGCGACCTCGTGCTCGCGGTCGACGACAACGAGCAAAACCTGCAGATCCTCGAGGAATACCTCACCTCGTGGGGCTACGACGTGGCCATGGCCCGCGACGGCCGCGAGGCCCTCGCGCTCTACCCGCAGAGCAACCCCTCGGTCATCGTCCTCGACGTCATGATGCCGAACATGGACGGCTACGAGGCGTGCGCGCGCATCAAAGGCGAGACCGCGGGGCGGATCATCCCCATCCTGATGCTCACCGCGCTCACAGACACCGACGACAAGATCAAGGCTCTCGAGTGCGGCGCGGACGACTTCCTCAACAAGCCGATCAACAAGGACGAGTTGCGCACGCGCGTCCGCTCGCTCATCAAGATCCGCAACCTCCGCAAGGAGCTCGACTCCAGCGAGAACATCATCATGGCCTTGGGCACCGCTCTGGAGAACAAGGACCCCCACGCCGCCGGCCACGTGCAGCGCGTCGCGCAGTACGCCGCGCGCCTTGCCCAAAAATTGGGCATGTCCCGCGACGAGGTCGAGACCATCACCAAAGGCGCCATGCTCCACGACGTCGGCAAGATCGGCGTCCCCGATCACCTCCTGGCAAAAGAGCAGCTCGACGACGACGAGCGCGCGCACGTGGCCGAGCACACGCGCATGGGGGCGTCGATCCTCGAGCCGATGACGACGTTCCAGGCCTGGGTGCCGATCGTCCGCTGGCACCACGAGCGCGTCGACGGCCGCGGCTACCCCGATCACCTGGCCGGCGACGCCATCCCCATCGAGGCGCAGATCGTCGGCATCGCCAACCGCTACGACAACTTCGTGACCGAACTGCATGGCGACGAAGACGCAGCCATGGCGCGCTTGCGCCGCGAGGCCGAGGAGGGGGCGTTCGACGCCGAGCTCGTGCGCGTCTTCGCCGCGGCGCTGACCGAGGAGACGCCGCTGGCCATCGCCTCGCGTCACCTCCGCAAGCGCGCCGCGCCGCGGCCGCGCGTCCTCTGCGTCGACGACAACCGCATGAACCGCGACCTCGTCACGATGACGCTCTCCGACGCGGGCTTCGATGTCGCCGTCGCGGAGAACGGCGTCGAGGCGCTCGAGGTCCTCGGACGCGAGGCCATCGACGTCGTGCTCCTCGACCTCATCATGCCGCTGCAAGGCGGCGCGGAGACGCTGCGGCTGATCCGCGCCGATCCGCGGCACGAGTTCCTGCCGGTGATCGTGCTGACGTCGCACCGCGGCACGGCCATCCGCTCCGAGGCCATCGTGGCGGGGGCGGACGACTTCATCAACTACCCGCTCAACCGCGTCGAGCTCATCTCGCGCATCCGGTCCCTCTTGCGGATCAAGGAGTACCACGCCGACCTCGAGCAGACGCAGAACGTCATCTGCGCGCTGGCGCTGACGTTGGAAGCGAAGGACCGCTACACCCGCGGCCACTCGCAGCGCGTCGGCGATCTCGCCCGCGCCTTCGCCCTCCACCTCGGCGAGAGCGACGAGCTCGCCGAGCGCGCGCGCATTGCCGGCCTGTTGCACGACATCGGCAAGATCGCCGTCCCCGAGGCGTTGCTCAACAAGCAGGGACCGCTGACGCGCGACGAATTCATGCGCGTCATCGACCACCCGGTCATCGGCGAGGAGATGGTGCGTCCGCTCATGACGCTGACGGGCGTGCTGCGCATGATCCGCCACCATCACGAGCGCTACGACGGCCGCGGCTACCCCGACGGCCTGCGCGGCGACGCCATCCCGTACGAAGTGCGCCTGCTGTCGATCGTCGACGCCTACGACGCCCTGACCTCGCACCGTTCCTACCGCCCCGCGCCGCTCTCGCACACCGCGGCGATGCAGACCCTGCAGCGCGAGGCGGCGGGGGGGAAGTGGGACCCGGCGATGGTGGAGCGGTTTGCGGCGTGGCTGGGGGCGGAGCCGCCGGACTTCGAGAAGATCGGCGTGCCGGTGCCGACGCTGCGGCTGGAGTGATGTGGACAGCGGCGGCATGGCCGCCGCACTCCACATATACTCCGCCGCGGTTCCATGCTCGTTCTTCACGACCCACTGCGGCAGACCGATCTTCCAAGGCACTGCATTGCCACGGTCGGCAACTTCGACGGCATGCACATCGGCCATCAGGCCATCATCGGCGGCGTCGTCGAGCGCGCGCGCGAGACGGGGCGGCCGTCGGCGGTCATCACCTTTCATCCGCATCCGCTCGCCATCGTCGCCCCCGACCGCGTGCCGAAGCAGATCCTCACTCTGCCGCAAAAAGAAGAATTGATCCGCCAGATGGGCGTCGACGCGCTCCTCGTCGTCCCCTTCACGCACGAGTTCTCGCGCTGGACGGCCGACCGCTTCATCGAAGAGTTCCTCGTCGGCGCGCTGCAGGTCGCGGAAGTGCGCATCGGCCGCGACTTCGCCTTCGGCGCGGGCCGCGAAGGGCATCTCGAGAAGCTGCAGGCGGCGGGAAAGCAGTTCGGCTTCGCCGTCCACGGCGTCGACGAGGTGCGCATCCGCGGCATCCGCGTCTCCAGCTCGCGCATCCGCCGCGGCATCGCGCGCGGAGCGATGCGCGCCGTGGCCCTCGCCCTAGGCCGCACCTACTTCATCGACGGCATCGTCGCCACCGGCCGCCGCCTGGGGCGCAAGATCGGCTTCCCCACCGTCAACGTCGATCCCTTCAACGAGCTCTATCCCGACGGCGGCGTCTTCGTCACCACGTCGCGCTTCGAGAGCTTCGACCGATCCTTCGAGAGCGTGACGAACATCGGCGTGCGGCCCACGCTGTACGAGAACTACGCGATCACCATCGAGAGCCACATCCTCGACTTCGACTCCAACGTCTACGGCGACACCGTGCGGCTCTACTTCCACCAGCTTCTGCGCCGCGAGCAGCAGTTCCGCTCCGCGGTCGAGCTGACGCGGCAGATCCGCGACGACATCGAGCGGTCGCGGCGGTATTTTCAGCGGTCAGGTCACAGGTCACAGGTCACGGGTGACAGGTGATGTTCTCGCGACAACAATCACCCGTCACCTCCGTCCAACCATGACCCTCGCCCTGCTCCTCATCGCCGCGTTCCTCGGCGTCGCCGCCGCGGCCGACTTCTTCAAATCGCTCGATCCGAGATTCTGGCGCGCCTGGCGGACGCCGCTCGCCGCGGGCGTCGTTGCCGGCGCGCTTCTCTGGCCGCTCGGCGCGCACGAGATCGCCATCGGCATCGTCCTCAGCGCCGCCGCGCTCTACGTCCGCCTCACCGGCCGCGAGTCGGAACCGGTCGACGGCATGCTCCTCGGCGGCTGCAGCGGCGCGGCCGCGGCGGCGGTGCTGCTCTGGCGATCCGATGCCATCGCCGCGTGCATCGCCGGCGGCGCCGTGGCCGGCTACGGCATCACCTACGCCGCGTTTCACGTGCGCGAGCGCGGCAAGCAGATTGCCCTCGACGTCGTCACCGCGCTCGCCGCCGTCGCCGCCGCGTACGCACCGCGCGCGCTCGTCGCCGCCGGCCTCACAGCGCGCACCGTCGACATCGCCATCGGCGCGCTCGTCCCGCTCCTCGTCGTCGCCGCGGTGTTCCAGGAGTGGCCCGAGCTCCGCGCCGAGCTGCGCCATGAAGCGTCGCTCGGCTTCCTCGATGACGCGGACGTCCGCCGCTCCGCCCACCCGATCCTCCGCCACGGCCGAGGGGACTGGACCGACCGCCATGCCCACCGCGAGTTCGTCCGCCTCGCCAACGAGATCGCCCTGCGCAAGCGCCGGCAGCGCTTCCGCGCCGACGACGTGGCGCGGCTCTATCAAGTCGAGATCATCCAGTTGCGCATGCGGATCCGGGAGATGAGCCGGATCGACAAAGAGATGCGCGAGCACTCGGCTACAATGGCCTCCAGCAAATGACGCGACGCTTTCCGCGCCTCCTCGCAGTCCTGCTCGCCGCCGTCACTCCCGCCATCGCCGCCGCTCAAACCGGGAAAGACATGGGTCCGGCCGGGCAGTACTACCAGCCGCCGAAGACGAAGTTCAAGTTCCAGCCGGGCCTCAAAAAGAGCGGCGGCGAAGTGGTCTGGACGGCGAAAGAAGGCGCGCACATCACCGAGGAGAAGAACGAGTACGTCGCCGTCGAGGGCGGGATGACCATCAAGTATCAGGACATCACCGTCGTCGCCGACAAGATGACCTTCAACCAGCGGACGAAAGACGTCGTCGCCGAGGGGCACGTCATCCTCGACCAGGGGCCGATCCGGCTGACGGCGGACCAGCTCTTCTACAACCTCGACACCAAGCTGGGCACGCTCTTCCACGCCACCGGCGCGATGGAGCCGTCGCTCTACTTCACCGCCGACAAGGCCGAAAAAATCGCCGACACGCGCTACCTCCTCACCGAGAGCGTCTTCACCTCGTGCGACATCAACCGGCCCTCGTGGTCGTTCCACGTCGCGCGCGCCGACGTCACCCTCGACGACTATGCGCACATGCGCGACGTGCAGTTCCGCGCCAGCCGCCTCCCCGTCTTTTGGGCGCCGTCGCTCGTCTGGCCGACCAAGCGCGACCGCTCGCGCGGCTTCCTCATCCCGCGCCTCCTGATCTCGCAGGAGTTCGGCGAGCGTCTCGAGACCGGCTACTTCCTGCCGTGGGGCGACTCCGCCGACGCCACGATCTACACCGACCTCAATACCAAGGGCTACAACGGCGTCGGCGTGGACGCGCGCTACCTCCCCTCGCCCGACATCAAGCTCGGCGAGATCAGCGCCTACACCGTGCACGACGTCGAGCAGGGGAAGCTGCAGTGGAAGTACCAGGTGCAGCACGCCCAGGACAACCTGCCGGGCGGCTTCCGCGGCGTCGTCGACGTCGAGGACTTCTCGAACATCGACTTCTTCCGCCGCTTCGACCGCGACCCGCGCATCCATACGCTGTCGCAGATCTATTCGCAGGCCTACCTGACGAAGAACCTTCCCACCTACTCGTTCAACGTCTTGACCGACCGGCGCGACATCTTCGGCGCCGTCAACGCCGCCGATCCGTTCGCGCCGCCGCCGCGGCAGCGCTTCGAGCAGCTCCCGTCGCTGCAGTTCCGGCTCTATCCGAACCGCATCGGCAACACGCCGTTGTACCTGTCGCTGGAGTCGTCGGCGTCGCACCTCATCACGCACGGCCTGCTCAGCGGGCCGGAAGCGAACTACTACCGCGCCGACGTCTTTCCCACGCTGTCGCTGCAGCTCCGCACGCCGGCGTGGCTCTCCATCCGGCCGCAGATCTCCGTGCGCGACACGTGGTACTCGTCCAGCCTCGATCCGACGGCGTTGCAGACCGGCCAGCAGGTCGCCGTCGACGACAAGCTCACGCGCACGTACGCGCAGGGGGAGGTCGACGTCGTCGGCCCCTCGTTCTCGAAGATCTTCAACAAGTCCCTGGGCGGCTTCACGCGCTTCAAGCACGTCATCGAGCCGCGCGTGCGCTACATCTACACGTCCAACGTCGCCGACCAGGAGCGTGTCATCCGCTTCGACACCGTCGACTCGCCGTTCCTCCCCATCGTGCGCGACTCGGTCGAGTACTCGCTCACGCAGCGCCTCATCGGCCGCGAGGCCGGCGCCGGTGCGTCGTCGCGCGAGGTGCTCTCGTTCTCGCTGCGGCAGTCGGTGTCGCTGTCGAAGCCGTTCACGACCGCGACCGGCGGCAGCCTGCCGGGGACGACGCTGCCGCCGGGGCAGGACAGCAAGTTCACGCCGCTCGTGGCTTCGCTGCACGTGAACCCGTACCAGTCGATCACGCTCGACGCGAACGCGACGTTCGGCAACGTCTCGCATCAGATCGAGCAGACCTCGATCTCCGCGAATCTGATGGGCACCGGCGACCGCGCCGACAAGTACCTGAGCTTCACCTGGTTCGCCACGTACACGACGCCGCAGTCGACGTTCGACACGAGCGCCAGCCAGGTGCGCATCAACGCCGGCTCCTCGCTGCTGAAGGACCGCGTGCGCGCCGACGTGCAGCTCAACTTCGACGCCAAGCTGGGGACGTTCCTCGAGCAGCGCTACCTCATCGGCACGAACGCGTCGTGCTACGGCGTGGCCTTCGAGCTGCGGCGGTATCTCGTCTATCTGCCCGAGCCGACGCCGAAGCTCTCCTACGGGATCGCCGTGACGCTCAAGAACGTGGGGACGATTGGGACGCACTGAGGGGCGTACGCCGTACGCCCCTACCGGTAGGGGCGCATGGCATGCGCCCACGCACTGAAATGTCGAACGTCTACACCTTCAAAGACTTCGAGGGCTCGAGCCATCGCATCCTGATCGGCCTCGTCCGCCGTTTCGCCCGCCGCGGCGGCACGCTCCTCGACCTCGGCGCGGCCGGCGGCGAGCTCGGCGCCGCCGTGCATGATCACTTCGCGCGCACGATCGGCTTCGAGTACGACGTCGACCGCATCGGCGAGCTGCGCAAGCGCTTCGACAGCGTCGTCATCGCCGACCTGGAGAGCGTGCACCGGCTTCCCGCCAACGTCACCGCCGCCGTGCTCGCCGACGTCGTCGAGCACCTTCGCAACGCCTCGAAGCTGCTCCAGTGCGTGAAGCAGTCGCTCGCGCCGGACGGGCTCCTCTTCCTCTCCGTGCCGAACATCGCCAACGTCACGGTTCGCCTCGGGCTGCTCTTCGGCGTGTTCGAGTACCGCGACCGCGGCATCCTCGATTACACGCACCTGCGCTTCTTCACCATGCGCACGATCCGCCGCGAGCTCGAGAACGCCGGCTTCCGCATCGTGGCCGTGCGCGGCTCGTCGGTGCCGATCCGCCTGATCGTCGGCCGCTTCACGCCGGAGTGGCTGCTGCGCATCGGCGAGCGGCTGCTGACGATGGTGACGCGCGTCTGGCGGAGCCTCTTCGCCTATCAGATCATCCTCGTCGCCGCGCCGCGATCTTGAGATCGAACGCGATGAGCGCGATCGCCAGCAACGCGCTCACCCCCGCCACCGGCCACCACCCCCGCCCGACGCGCCGCGTAAAGACGACGCGGTGCTCGCCCGGCGGCACGGGCACGCCGGCGAAGAGCATGTTGATCTCGATCGGCTCGACTGCCTTGCCGTCGATCGTCACGCCGAGCTCCGGCGTCAGCTTCTCCGACGACGCCAGGAGCGTCTTCGCCGGCGCGCTGACGTCGACGACCTGCTCGTCGTCGGCGTAGCTCCGCAGCGCAACGGCGGCGTCGCTCGTCTCCGGCAGCGGCGCGCGCGCATCGGTCACGATCGCCTCGGTGGCGAAGTCGATGTCCTTCGCGGCCAGGAACGCGGCGTCGTCCATCTTCCGCACGCGCGTCACGGCGTGGAAGCGTGGCACCTCGGCGAGATTGCGGAAGATGCGCCCCTCGGAGAGCTCGCGGTCGAAGACGATCGGCGTGGTCACGCGGCCGTAGAAGAACGGCGCGTCGCCCGGCTCCGCGGTGCCCTTCAGCATCCCGCCGCGGATGCCGCGCGACTCCAGGCGCAGCACGACCGTGTCCCCCAGGCGGGCGTACGGATGGAGCGGGACATAGAGCTTGCCGACGCTGCCCCAGTCGTCGGGCACGAACGTCCGCGACCAAACCACGCGCGCGTCTTTGATGAGCGTCACGATGAGGCGCGGGTCCTTCGCCGTCGTCGCGTCGATGCCGATCGGCAGCTCGATCGACCAGAACGGCTCCGCGTCGACGTGCACCTTGCGCTGCGCGATCGCGCCCGGCTGCAGCACGTAGCCGCCGATCTCACCAACGCCCGGCTTCGTCGCGCCGAAGATCGACCACTTCACGATGTCGATGCTCTTCTGCTCGACGAAGTAGCGCACGCCGAGCATCGACACGAGCGGATCGGTGAGGCCGAATTTGAGGCCGTTGAACTGGATGACGGTCGAGCCGCTGGAGAACGAGGTCGGATCGATGCGCTCCAGCATCTTCCGGTACCGCGCCTCGGACGAGAAATGGCTGCGGATGTCCTCGAGGCGGTAGAGCTCCGCGGCATTCGGCCAGAAGTAGTCGAAGAACGGCGCGATGCGAAACGGCTTCGGCTGCGCCTGCAGGAACGCGATCGTCGGCGTCGTCGGCGGCATCGACGCGCCCGGCTCGAGGTAGGGATAGAAGCGGCCGGCGAAGACGCCGAGGTCCGCCGCGGCGACGATTGCGATCGTCGCGGCGACGAGCACGCGTTTGCTGATGAACGCGGCGCCGGCGGCGGCGAGATACGCGACGGCGATCGGCAGGATGATCTGCAATCGCGTGAGCGGCGAATACTTGATGCCCGGCAACGCGCCGATGAACGGCGCAACGCCGAACATTGCTCCGAGGATCACGAGCAGGGTGGCGAGCCAGAACCAGCGCCGGCGCGCGCGGCGGTTCGCGAGCGCGAGCGCGACGAGCGGAATGGCCACGAGGCCGACGTAAATCGTGGCCTCGATGTAGTTGTTGAGAATGCCCAGGGCCCTGTCGCCGGTCCAGTTGTGATAGGCGCGGTTGCCGAGGGCGTCGGGCTGCAGGAAGAGGCGCGCGTGGTGCCACGGGAACTTGTACTCCGCCGCCGCCGTGGCGCGCACGGCGAGGTAGCCGGTGCGCTGCACGAGCTTGGCGAAGGAGACGAGCATCGGCGACGCGATGCCGAGCGCCAGGATCACGGCGGCGATGACTTGGAGAGTGCGCCGGCCATGCCGGCGCTGTGACAGCGGCGGCATGGCCGCCGCACTCCATAGGAAATACACGAGCGCCACCCACGCGCCGTACGCCATCGCCGCCGGGAATCCGCTCAGCGCATACGCGAGCGCGATCAGCAGCACCGCCCACGCCGGCGTGCGCTTGCCGCGCGCGGTGCGCACGGCGATCCACAGCAGCGCGGGATAGAGCGGCGTGGCGTTCGTCGCCTGCCACAACCAGCGCACGGCGATCGGTCCCGAGGCGGCGAAGACGATGGCGCCGATGGCCGCGCCGCGCCTGCCGAGGCGCTCTTCGCGCAGCCAGAGGTAGGCGAAGAAAAAAGCGACGTTGAGCTTCAGGAAGATGATGCCGGTGTAGACCCACGACAGCGGCAGGAGCTTGGCCGGCAAGAGCGCGAACGGCGTGAGCGACGCCGCGGACGACGACGCCCAGCCGGGGATGCCGCAGGCCACGAACGGGTCCCAGTGGAACGCGCGCGGCTCGCTTTTGACGAGCGAGAGCATCGTCAGATACGACGTGGGTGGGTCGTTGATGACGGAGTTCTGCGGCAGGATGCCGCGGCCGTGGCCCCACGGCTCGAAGTTGTAGAAGACGTCGTTGGGCGAGACGACGCGCTGCATGAAGATCGTCGGGAAGAAGAAAACGAAGTGGTAGACGACGATCGCGGCGAGCGCGATGGAGTGCTTTCGGAGAAAATGCAAAGCGGATCGCAGTTTATCGTGGCCGCCAAAAAAGTCTTCATCGCCGCGCAGCTCGATCCACGCTTCACGGCGCGGATCTCCGCCGACGCGCGCTTCGCGCTCGTCGAGGAGCTGGCGGAGGCGGAGGTGCTGGTGACGCGCGCGCACGTCCGCGTGACGCGGGCGATGCTCGCCGCGGCGCCGCGTCTGGAGCTGATTGCGCAGGGAACGAGCGGCACCGACAACATCGACGCCGCCGCGGCGCGCGAGCGCGGGATCGCGATTGTTAGCCTGCCGGGCGAGAACGCCAACGCCGTCGCGGAGCTCGTGATGGCGTTCATGCTGATGATGACGCGCACGATCCCGCAGTACACCGAGGAGCTGCGCGGCGGCGTCTTCGCGCGCGAGGACTGCGCCGCGCGTCATGAGCTCCGCCACTACCGTTTAGGCATCGTGGGCCTGGGCGAAGTCGGCCGCCGCGTGGCGCGCTTGGCCGGCGCGTTCGGCGTGCGCGTTTCCGCGTACGACCCGTACATCAGCGAGTTCCACGGCACGACCCGCATCGACTCCCTCGATGCGCTGCTCGCGTCGAGCGACATTCTCACCCTGCACGTCCCGCTGACGTCCGAAACGCGCCGCATGATCGCCGCTCCCGAGATCGCGCGCCTGCCGCGCGGCGCGTTTCTGATCAACACCGCCCGCGGCGAAGTGCTCGACCAGCCCGCCGCCCTTGCCGCGCTCGCCGCCAACCACCTCGCCGGCCTCGCTCTCGACGTCTTTGACCCCGAGCCCCCGCCCACCCCGCTGCCGCGCGATCCACGCCTCGTGCTCACGCCGCACGTCGCGGGCTGCTCTCACGAGTGCAAGGCGGCGATTGGCGAGAGGTTGTACGAGAAGATCGTGGGGTTCTACACGCGCACGAGCTGAGGCACTGCGGCGACGCCACGTCGCATTAGTACACACCTCGCGTACCCGTGCGGCGATGCCGCGCCGCGTTGGTTCACATCCCGCGTACCAGTGCGGCGATGCCGCGCCGCATTGGTGCATGCTCCGCGTACCGATGCGGCGATGCAGCGCTGCATTGGTACATGTCCTGTGTACCGGTGCGGCGATCCTGTGTACCGGTGCGGCGATGTAGCGCCGCATTGGTGCATCCCCCGTGTACCGATGCGGCGATGTCGCGCCGTACTGGTACATGCCCCATGTACCTGTGCGGCGATACAGCGCCGCATTGGTGCATGCCCCATGTACCCGTGCGGCGATGCCGCGCCGCATTGGTGACACGGAACCTCCCAACGGGCTCATACGTACTCTTTGTGACGTCGAAGATCGGAAGACCTCCGGCGTTGGCAGTTGTCGGCGGTACGCGGAGCTCACGCAAGCGATCCCGCGCTCGGAGACGTACATTGCGGGCTACCGCTCCTGAAGCGCCTTCCGCCAGTTCAGCACGACATTGTCATGCCGCTGATCACGGGCCGCGAGACCGATCCGCTTAGGCGCGGCGCGCTGGGATGTCCCGGAATGCGAACGAGCGGCGCGGGCGTGCCGGGCTCGAGCGACGCGCCGCCGCCGATCGCGGCGCGCATGATGGTGTCGCCGGAGGCGTAGAACAGCTCTTTCCCGTCCGGGCTCCACGTCGGGCTCTCGCCAACCCGCCCGCGCCGAGCGGCGCAACAACCTCGTACGGACCGAGGCGCGTTCCTGGGGCGACGCATTCGGCGCGGCGGGGTCGGGAGGTGCGGTCGCATTTTGCCGAGGCCGAAGCCCAACCATCAGGCCGGCATTTTGCATCGGCCGGCTGACAGCTCCAGGGCTCTCTCGACCATGAATTCAGTCAGGCTGGAAGCTCGCCCTGCCGACTGTCTCGCTGGTGGCGGCGCGATGGGCGCGTTGATGCGCGCGAAGGATTGGAGTG
Organism: Thermoanaerobaculia bacterium; assembly: GCA_036522835.1. Taxonomy (GTDB): domain Bacteria; phylum Acidobacteriota; class Thermoanaerobaculia; order Gp7-AA8; family Gp7-AA8; genus DATDFB01. The sequence goes on from DATDFB010000105.1 coordinate 16,254, forward strand.
CCACGTCCTTCGGTCCCGTCGAAGCCTGGCCGCAGAGCCTGCGCACGACGATCAGCATCATGCTGGAGTCGAAGTTCGCCATGGTCGTGGCCTGGGGTCCCGAGTACCGTTTCTTCTACAACGACCGCTACCGGCCGATTCTCGGCAGCAAGCACCCCGCGGCACTGGGAATGCCGGGCGCGGAGATCTTCCCCGAGGTGTGGGACGTCGTCGGGCCCGAATTCGACCGCGTGTGGCGCGGCGAGGCCTTCGCCATCGACGACTGGCTGCTTCCCCTGGATCGGAACGGCTACCTCGAAAGCTGTTGGTTCACGCTCTCCTACAGCCCGATCCGGGACGAGAGCGGCGGCGTCGGCGGCGTCCTGGCGGTGGTGGCCGAAACGACCGAGCGCGTCGACGGCGAGCGCCGTTTGGCCACGCTGCGCGATCTGGCGCGCCGCGCCACCGACGCCAAGGTGGCGGACGAAGCGTGCCGCACGGCCGCGGAGGCGTTCGCGCTCAATCGCGTCGACGTTCCGTTCGCGCTGCTCTATCTCCTCAGCGACGACGGCAAGACTCTCCGCCGCGTCGCTGACGTCGGATTGCCGGCCGGTCATCCGGCGGCGAGAGAATCGATCTCCTGCGAACGGCGCGACGACCGCGAATGGCCGGTGGGCGACGCGCTCTCTTCCGGAACGATGCGCGTGGTGGACGATCTCGCCGCGCGGTTCGGCACGATGCCGGGAGGCGAATGGCCGGAGCCGGCCGATGCGGCCGTGGTGTATCCGCTGGGACGGCCCGGTCTGGAGCGCCCTTACGGCGTTCTGATCGCCGGCGTCAGCCCGCGGCGGCGCCTCGACGACGCCTACCGCGGCTTCTTCGACCTCGCGGCAGAACACATCACCACGGCGATCAGCAACGCGCACGCCTTCGAGGCCGAACGCCGGCGCGCGGAGGCGCTCGCCGAGATCGATCGCGCCAAGACGGCGTTCTTCAGCAACGTCAGCCATGAGTTCCGGACGCCGCTGACGCTGATGCTCGGCCCGCTGGAAGACGCGCTGGAAAGCGCGGAGCCGGCCGTATCGGCCGACGTGCTGAAGGCGGTGCACCGCAATGCGTTGCGCCTGCTCAAGCTGGTCAACGCGCTGCTCGATTTCTCGCGGCTCGAGGCGGGGCGCATGGAAGCGCGCTACGAGCCCGTCGACCTCGGCGTCGTCACCGGCGATCTGGCCAGCGGCTTCCGCTCCGCCATCGAGCGCGCCGGGCTGACGCTGACGGTCGATCTGCAGCCGCTTTCCGAACCGGTCTATGTGGACCGGCAGATGTGGGAGAAGGTGGTGCTGAATCTCCTGTCGAACGCATTCAAATTCACGTTCGACGGCGGCATCACGGTCGCGGTGCGCGAGACATCGGATCACGTCCTCCTGGAGGTGCGCGACACCGGCACCGGCATTCCGGACGCGGAGCTCCCTCGCCTCTTCGAACGGTTCCATCGCGTGGAAGGCGCGCGCTCCCGCACCGAAGAAGGGTCGGGGATCGGCCTCGCCCTCGTTCAGGAGCTCGTTCGCCTGCATCGCGGAACGATCGAGGTGGAGAGTCGCATCGGGACAGGCACGACGTTCCGGGTGCGGCTGCAGCGCGGCTCGGCGCACCTCCCGTCGCAGCGAATCGGCGGAAGCCAGACGCTTTCATCGACCGCGACCGGCATCGTTCCGTACGTCGAGGAGGCGCTGCGCTGGCTGCCCGACGACGTGCCGGCGGCGTCCGGGACGGCGTCGGCCGAGAGACTCCTCGTTGCCGATGACAACGCGGACATGCGCGATTACCTCCGCCGCGTTCTCGGCAGCCGCTGGCAGGTGGAGGTCGTCGGCGACGGCCGCGCGGCGCTGGAAGCGGCCCGCGCGCATCCGCCGGACCTGGTGCTCACGGACGTGATGATGCCGGAAATGGACGGCTTCGCCCTGCTGCGCGCGCTGCGCGAGAACGAGCGCACCCGTCACGTACCGGTGGTGATGCTCTCCGCGCGCGCCGGCGAGGAAGCGCGCGTGGAAGGACTCGGCGCCGGCGCGGACGAGTATCTCGTCAAGCCCTTCAGCGCGCGCGAGCTGCTGGCGCGCGTCGCGTCGCAGTTGGCGCTGGCGAAGGCGCGCGCGGCGGCGGCCATGCACCGCGCCGAGGCGGACCTGCAGAAGCGGAACTTCGCGTCGCTGCTCTTGCAGGCGCCGACGCCGATCTGCATCATCCGCGGGCCGCAATTGGTCATCGAGCTGGCCAATGCGCCATGCTGCGAGATCTGGGCGCGACGGCGCGAAGACGTCGTCGGCCGGCCGCTGCTCGAGGCCCTGCCGGAGCTGGAGGGGCAGGGATTCGACGAGCTCCTCACCGGCGTGATGAGCACCGGCCGGGCGTTCGTGGGCAAGGAGGTCCCGGCCCGCTTCGACCGCGGCGGGCATATCGAAACCGTCTTTTTCAACTTTCTCTACGAGCCGCTGCGCACGATCGAAGGAAAGATCGACGGCGTGATGGTGATCGCGTTCGATGTCACCGACGAGGTGAGAGCGCGGAACGAGATCGACCGTCTGCGCGTCGATGCGGAAGCGGCCAGCCGCGCCAAGGACGAATTCCTGGCCATGCTCAGCCACGAGCTGCGCAATCCGCTTTCGCCGATGCTCACGGCGCTGCAACTGCTCCGGCTGCGCACGGATGCGACGGCGGAGCGCGAGCTCTCGGTGCTCGAACGCCAGGCGCGGCACCTGGTCCGCCTGATCGACGACCTGCTCGACGTCTCGCGCCTCGCGCGCGGGAAGGTTGACCTGGTGCGCGCGCCGGTCGAGATCGCAACCGTGGTTGCCGAGGCCGTGGAGATGGCGGAGCCGCTCCTCGAGCAGCGGCGCCATGAGCTCGTGCAGCAGGTGCCGGCAAGCGGGCTCCGCGTCGACGGAGATCGCGAACGGTTGGCGCAGGTCATCGCGAACTTGCTCACGAACGCGGCGCGGTACACGCCGGCCGGCGGGCATATCGAGATCGCGGCATCGGCGGTACCCGACGGCGTGGAGATCATCGTGCGCGACGACGGAGCGGGAATCGCGCCGGAGCTTCTCCCCCGTATTTTCGATCTGTTCGTGCAGGGCGCGCAGGGTCCGGCGCGCCGTGAAGGCGGCCTGGGCCTCGGTCTGGCGATCGTGCGAAGCCTCGTGCAACTCCACGGCGGCTCCGTCTCCGTGCATAGCGACGGCAAGGGACGAGGAAGCGAGTTCCGCGTGCGCCTGCCGCGCAGCGCCGCATCGTCGGAGATCGCCGCGCCGGTCGCGGCGCCGCCGCCCGGTGCCGCGCGCTCCCGCGCCGGACGCCGCGTTCTCGTCGTCGATGACAATCGGGATGCCGCGGATCTCCTCGGCGAAGCGCTGGAGCTGGACGGCCACACGGTGCGCGTCGCCTACGATGGTCCCTCGGCTTTGAACGTGGCGAAGGAGCTGCGTCCCGACATCGCGCTGCTCGACATCGGACTGCCGGTGCAGGATGGCTACGAAGTGGCCCGTCAGCTCCGCGCAGGCGGGGTGGAAAGCGAGCTTCGGCTCGTCGCCATTACCGGCTACGGCACCGCCACCGACCACGAGCGTTCTCGCGAGGCCGGCTTTGTTGCCCACCTCACGAAACCACTCGATCTTTCGCGTGTACGGACGCTGCTCGGCGAGCTGTCGGCCGAGGACCGAGCGCCGGCTTCCTCGCAGGACGCGGTCCGCGGCGAGTCACGGCGATGATCGCCGGTCCGTGAGGAAGGAGTTGCCGGTCATGCGTCGCGCGGCGCACATGCGCGCAGCGCATCCAGCAGTTGGTCGATGTCGAACGGCTTGGTCAGGACGGCGCGCACTCCGCTGGTGTCGATTTTCTGAAGAGAGCGCGGCGAGGCGGTGACGACGACGATCCGGCCGAGCTCGCCCGGAGTCGAGCCGCGAACCTCCGCGAGGATCGATTCGCCCGACAGACTGGGGAGCATGAGATCCAGCACGATGGCATCGTATTGGTCGTTCTGAATCTTGCTGAGCGCCTCAGCGCCGTCCGATACTTCGTCGGCCGTCCAGGCTTCCCGCTGGACGAGAAATTTGATCAGCGCGCGGATGGCGCCGTCATCTTCGACAACGAGTACACGGCGGCGCTGCGTCACTTGGGTCAATTCTAACCGACGGCCGGCGAGCCGCGCGGCTGCCCGGCTGTCATGCTTCGTGCATCTTGTCGCACCAAACATTTCGGGCACGCTGGAGGTCCAAGGCCATGACCGCGGGAGTCGAGGAAGCGAGTGCGCATTACCACGCGGTTCAGTTTTACGAGGACGAGCAGTTCCTGGTCGAGCGCGTTGGGGAGTTTCTGGCCGCGGGTGCGCGGGCGGGCGAGCCATGCGTGGCGATCGCCACGGGCGAGCACAACGCCGCGTTTGCCGCGCAGTTGCGGGCGCTCGGCGTCGACGCTGAGGCCGTTGTCTTCCTCGACGCGCGGACGACGATGGAGCAATTCCTTCATCGCGGCATGCCGAATGGCGAGCGCTTCCGGCAGGTGATCGGCGGCACGCTGGAGAGGATCAATCCCGCAGGCGGGCGCGTCCGCGCGTACGGCGAGATGGTCGATCTGCTGTGGCGCGACGGCGAGCCCGACGCGGCGATCAAACTGGAAGAGCTGTGGAACGACCTGGCGAGCCACTACACGTTCTCGCTGCTGTGCGCGTACCCCATGGGCAACTTCTACAAAGAGTCCGACAGCGCTCTGTTCGAGCGGGTCTGCAGCACGCACACCGTGGTACGGCCGACCGAGCGGAGCACGGCGGACGACATCGGCGCGCGCGACCGAAGGATCGCAATGCTCGAACAACGCGCCGCGGCGCTGGAGATGGAAGTCGCCCACCGGAAGCAGCTCGAAGCGAAACTCACCGAGGCTCTCGCGGCGCGGCGGCGGAGTGAAGAACTGCTGCGCGACTTCGTCGACAACGCCACCATCGGCCTGCATTGGGTGCTGGCCGACGGCACCATCGAATGGGCGAACGACGCGGAGTTGACCCTGCTCGGCTACGCGCGCGAGGAGTACGTCGGCCGCAACATCGCGGAGTTCCATGCCGACGCCGGCAAGATCAATGACATTCTCTGCCGGCTCGACCGCAACGAAGAGATCCACGACTACGAGGCGCCGCTGCTGGCCAAGGACGGCTCGATCCGGTGGGTGGCCATCAGCTCCAACGTGCTTTTCGAGGATGGAAAATTCGTGCACACGCGGTGCTTCACGCGCGACATCACCGCGCGCAAGCGCCTGGACGAGCAAAGTTCGTTTCTGCTGGAAGCGACGGTCGTGATGTCGCGGTCGCTCGACTACCGCACTCGCCTCGACGACCTGTCGCGGACCGTCGTGCCGCGGCTCGCCGACTGGTGCGCGGTCGACTTGGTCCGCGAAGGGGGATACGAACGGATCATCACCGCGCATACCAATCCCGATCTCGAGCGGAGGGCGGCGAAGAATCGCGAGCGCTGGCCTTCGATCGCCGAGAGCGAGCCGCTGCGCGGCGCGATCCGCAGCGGGCAACCGGCGGTCGTCAGTTGCGTCACCGATGACTTCCTCAGGAACGTCACCGCGTGCGACGAGCACTATGCAGCGATGCGGAGCCTCGGGCTGCGTTCGCTCATCATTGCGCCCATGATCGCGCACGGCCGCACCGTCGGGATCATGATTCTGGCCACTGCGGAGAGCCGGCGGCACTACACCGAGGAGGATCTGCCGCTCGTCAGCGATGTCGCCTCGCGGGCGGCGGCGATGATCGAGATCGCCCGGCTGTATCACGTGGCCGAGTCGAGCAACCGCGCCAAGGATGATTTCCTGGCCACGCTGTCGCACGAGCTACGCACGCCGCTGACCTCCATTCTCGGGTGGGCGAAGATGCTGTCGGTCGGCGGCCTCGACGAAGAGACCGTGCGCACCGCGATCGGCACCATCGAGCAGAGCGCGCGCACTCAGGCGCTGCTGGTCGACGATCTCCTCGACGTTTCACGCGTGGTCAGCGGCAAGCTGTCGCTGCAGAACGAGCCGGTCGACCTGCGCGACGTGATCGGCGACGTCATGCACGCTATGCAGGTGGCCGCAGACGCAAAGGCCATCCGCCTCGACGCGGAGGGACCCGACGTGCGAACGGTCGTGCAGGGCGACGGCACTCGGCTGCAGCAGATCGTCTGGAACCTCCTCTCGAACGCGATCAAGTTCTCCGACGAGGGAATGCGCGTGCGCGTGCGGCTGGAGCGCGAAGGACAACAGGCGCGGATCGTGGTACGCGACGAAGGGCGCGGAATCGCCCCGTCGTTCCTTCCCTTCGTGTTCGAGCCTTTCCGTCAGGCCGATTCCGGCGTGACGCGCACGCACGGCGGCTTGGGGCTCGGCCTGGCGATCGTGAAATACCTCGCCGAAGCGCACGGAGGGGCGGTTTCGGCGGAGAGCGCCGGCATCGGTCGCGGTGCGACGTTCACGGTAACGCTGCCGATCGCTCGCCGTACATCCCGGGCGGCGGAACGGACCGAGGAGCTCCCCGACCTTTCGGGTATGCGCGTGCTGGTGGCCGATGACGACGGCAACTCGCGACGGATGTTGAAGGCGGCGCTGAGCCGGTGCGGCGCGGAGGTCGACGCAGTGGACAGTGTGGAGTCGGCGCGCGCGGCGATGACGAATCGGGTCCCGCACTTCGTGATCACCGACATCGCCATGCCCGACGAAGACGGGATGGCATTACTGCGGCACGTGCGGGCGAACGATCGGACTCGCGCAATTCCGGTGTTCGCGCTCACCGCGTTTCACCATCACGAGGAGCTCCAAAGCGAGTTCGACGCGTTCTTCAAGAAGCCGATGGACCCGATGGAGATTGCACGACGGGTCGCGGACGTTCGGCGGCCATCGAGAACGGAGATTGCCTGGAGGAGAGATGAGCCGCATGAGTGACGTTGCAGCGACCGATCATGAGGACGTGATCGCCCATGCGCAGGAGCGCATCGAGGAGCTCGTCGCTGCGGGTACGCCGTTGCATGACACGCTCGAGGAGCTCGTGCGAATCGTCGAGGATGCGACACCCTCCGGCATGCTCGCGTCCATCCTGATCCTGAGCGACGACGGCCGGCATCTGCTGCACGGCGCCGGGCCATCGCTCCCGAAGGCGTACAACGACGCCATCCACGGCATCGAGATCGGTCCGGAGGTCGGGTCGTGCGGCACGGCGGCGTTTCACGACAAGACGGTGGCGGTGTACGACATTTCGACCAATCCGCTCTGGCGGAACTTCAAGGATCTCGCGCTGGCGCACGGACTGCGGGCGTGCTGGTCGACGCCGATTCACGGTTCCGACGGAAAGGTCCTCGGCACCTTCGCCAACTACTACCGCTTCGTTCGCGACCCGAGCCCTCGGGACCAGGAGTTGACGGAGCTCATCACGCACACCGCGGCGATGGCGATCGAGCACGACCGGAAGAAACGGACGACGTCCTCCGGCTGACCGCACTGCCACGCAGAGGCATCGGTCTCGGACCGGCCAGGCGGCGGCTCACGTCGCGTCATCGGTACGTGAGGCACGTCAGCTTCGTCCCGGGAGCGCTGCATGTCATGTTGAGAAGCACTCCCGTTTGTGTCACTGTAGCGCCGCCTCGGGCGCGCGGGCGCGAAATGCAATCGGACGTATTGCCAGTCCTCATCGTCGAGGACGATGAGCCGACTCAGAATCTCCTGCAGGCGATGCTGCGGCGGTGGGGCTATGCCAGCGAGATCGCAGCGAACGGTCAGGAGGCCATCAGCCTTTTGGAGCGAAGCAGCTTCTCGGTCATCGTGCTCGACATGATGATGCCGTCGGTCGGCGGGAGGGACGTGATCGACTACGTCGCGGCGTCGTCGAGGCCCACTCCGATCATCATCTGTTCGGCGGCGGGACCGTCCGCCTTCGAAGGGGCGGATCCCGCGGTGGTAAAGGCAATCATCCGGAAGCCTTTCGACATCGACGAAATGATCGCCGCCGTCAATGGGGTCGCCCGGCCGCCCGTCCGCTGACGCACCAGCCGTCAGCGGCTGGCGCAGTCGCGAACCAGGGCGACGAGCTCCTCGACATCGAACGGTTTCGAAACGATCGCGCAGAGGTGGTGCAGGCGCCCCCTCGCCGCCGTCTTCGGAAAGGCCGTCATGACGATGGTCTTTTCCATCATGCGCGGCTGAGTTTCGATGAGGTGATCGATCACGCCGAAGCCGTCGACGCGCGGCATCATCAGGTCGAGAACGACCGCGTCGAAGCCGCTGCCGTCCAGTTCTTCGATGGCATGCTGTCCGTCCCTCGCCTCCACAGGGTCGAAGCCGGCACGCCGCAAGATGCGCGACAGCAGGGTTCGTATGGCGTCCTCGTCATCCGCGACCAGGACGCGGCGGGATCGCAGCTCGTTTTCGCTCATCTCTCTCTGTACGCCGCATCGCTCGGGCGGTCGTTCCGCGATGCGTGCACAACAGGGGCCGATCCCTCCACCATGGCTAGCCAGCCGTCCATGCCCTCGCCCGTGCGCGCCGAGACTTCGCAGACCGGAATCCCGGCCCGCACTGCGTCGATGCTCGCGAACGCCGCGGCGCGATCGAACTCGACAGCCGCGGCGAGATCGATCTTCGTGATCACGGCCACGTCGGCGCTGTTGAAGATGGTCGGGTACTTGCGCGGCTTGTCTTCCCCTTCCGTAACCGACATGAGGACGGCGCGAAGCGCCTCGCCGAGGTCGTAGCTGGAGGGACAGACGAGATTGCCGACGTTTTCGATGAAAAGAAAGTCGATGGCATCGAGCTTCCAGTCGTCCAGGGCGTTCGTCACCATCTCCGCCTCGAGATGGCAGATCGTTCCGGTGGTGATCTGGCGCACCGGCACCTCCGCGCGGGCCAGGCGGGCGGCGTCGTTGTCAGTGGCCAGGTCGCCGACCAGCGCCGCCACGCGATAGCGGCCGCGCAGCGCCGTCAGCGTCTTCTCGAGCAGCGCCGTTTTGCCGGAGCCGGGACTGGAGACGAGGCTGATCACCCGTGTGCCGGCATCGGTGAAGCGCTGGCGGAGCTCGCGCGCGAGGAGATCGTTTTTCTTGAAGACGTTCCTGCGAATCTCGACCAGCCGCGGCTCGCTCATCCGTCGATCTCCAGTCCCGTGATCTGCAACGCCGTGCCCTCCGCTTCGAGAATCACCAGCCGCGATCCCGCGAGCGCGGTGCCCTCGCACGCGACATCGTAGGCGAAAAGAAGCGCCTCCTTCACGACGCCGGAAAGCTGCCCCAGCTGCAAATGAACGGCATGCAGCTTCGGGCCGCCGCGCTCCTCCAGCTCTTCGGTGACTCCTTCGATGATGCTCAGGGCGATGGAGAGCTCGTGCATGATCAGCCCTGGAGCTCCCGCGCGATGAGCGACTCGATCATCGACACCGCCTCGTCCACCGCCGCCGCGACGGGAGCGCTCAGCCCCATCCGTCCGTCGCGCTCGACCGCGCCCGGTTCGCAGCCGATGACGAGCACGCGTCCCGGCGTGCCACCCATCGCCTTGACGAGCCGGAGCACGTTCGCCGGATGCAGAGCGTGCGCTTCGACGGCGGCGGGCGCCAGGGCCTCGTCGCCGGCATCCGGCTCGATCGTGTAGAGCGTGCCGGGCGCGCCGCCGAACGGAACGGCGTCGACGAGGAGCGTGAGATCGGGACGGTCCATGAGCGCGTAGGCGAGGTCGTAGCCGCGGATGCCGAAGTCGACGACGCGCACGTCCGGCGGCAGCGGACGCGCGGACATTCGCCGCGCCACCTCCACGCCGAAGGCGTCGTCGCCGAAGAAAATGTTCCCCACGCCCGCGACGAGGATGCTCACAGCGGCTCGACCTCCTCCGGCGTGTAGAAGAAGCGATGTCCGGGGAAGCGCAGCTCGCCGAGGTCGCGGCCGGGATCGTCATCGATGACGACGCCGAGATGGAGGTGATCCTCGTAGTCGCAGAGAATCGACTCGATGATGGCGACGCGGCCCGCCAGCGCGAGATCGACGATGTCGCCTCCCGCCTTCGGACGCAGGCGGACGCGATCGCCTCGCCGCAGCTCGACGCCGCCCACCCGAACCGTCTCCGGCACCGGCTTCTCTTCGAGGAAGCTCCAGTCGCTCATGGCAGCTCCCGGATCGCGCCATGCAGCAGCATGCGTTGCTCCGCGCTGAGCGCTTCGGTGCGCTCGAGCAGCGCGCGCGCGCGGGCATCGCCGCGGCGGATCTCCTCTTTCTCGTCTTCCGTGAGCGTGAGGATGCGCAGCGTCAGGATCTCGTCGATCTCCGTGGCGTCGAAGAGATCGCCGGCGCTTTCGGGCGCCACCTTCGGATAGTCGTAGAGGATGATCGGCGCGGCGAGCATGCAGTCTTCGGCGAGGAGCACGGGATAGAGCCCATCGCTGCGGCACGATGCCGACGCAGGATCGATCGCGGAGAGGAATCCGCCCCCGCGCGCGGTGAGCACGACGTGCGCGGAGAGCATCGACAGGGGAAGAGCCTCGTCGCGCGTGGAGAGCTCGCCGGCGGCCGTCAGGTTTTCGATCTCGACGGCGACCCGCTGCTCCTGAGTTTGAATCGTCAATGCGCCTTCGAGCGCGCCGAACCGAAACGGATGCCGTCCCGCCTCCGTGGCCATGACTTCGCGCTCCACGACCGAATCATCGACGAGCTGCAGGAACCGCAGGCGCGCCTCCACGCCGCCGCCCGTGAGGACCACTTCCGCGCGCAGCGTCGAACGCTCCCCCGTCGCGGTGAAGCCGCGCGGCACGATCACGCCGAACGTCCACCGCTGGCGGTTCTTCGCCGATGACGCTCGATACGGATAGAGCAGATACCCCTCGTACAGCACGGCGCGGGCGATGCGCGCGGCGTCGTCGAGGCTCATGCCTTCGCCTCCAGCATCGCCGCGACCGCGTCGTCCCACGTTGGAAACGCGCCGCGCGTTTTGTAGGCCTGCAGCCGCTCGAACACGTCCCGGCGGAGCGGCAGCCAGGCCTCGTTCGGATAGTAGAGATCGCGCATCCGCCGCCATTCGCCCACTGCAAGGCGGCATTCCGCCTCGCGGTCCCACGGAATGCGCGCGATCTGCAGTGCGCCCGCGGGCGAGCGGTAGAACGCCGCGCCGCTGAACAGCAGCCGGAGCGGGATCTCGCCTTGCTGCACGCCGGCAAAGTACTTCGTCGCGGCGAGGTTGAAGTCGAAGCTGCACGCCACCGGCAGCTCGATCGTCGCCGCTTCCTCGAACGCCGGAATCACGACGTCGACGCGGGTCCAGAACAGCGGCTTCAGCGTGTCGCGCCAGCGCGAAGGATCGTCGAAGAGATCGCGCAAACGCACCTGCTCCTCGGGCGTGTACGACCGGAACACCGGCTCGATCTGAATCTGCGCCTGCAACGCCACGTGCTGCACCGCGTCGCGCTCGCGGTTCGTCACACGCAGCCGAATGCCGACCGTCGGCACCGCGGCATGGACGACCGCCTCGATGCCCTCGACCGCGAAGTGAAGATCAGGCACGGGCGCGCTCCTTCAGCCGATCGAAGAAGTCGCCGATGGCGCTCCACACCTCGGCGCCGCCGGAGAAGCCGCGCCACTTCATCCGGATCAGGCCGACGAGCTCGTAGCACGCGTCGATCGGCGCGATGAAGAACCGAGGCGGCTTGGCGATGCGGTTCACGAGCAGCGCCTCGACGTCCGGCTCCATCGTCTCCAGCACCGGATTCGCCGCGGCGATCTCGTTCCACGCCTCGAGCGGGAGCAGCGACTCGGTCGCGCCGGCGGGACTGGGATAGAACGCCACGACCCGCCCCTCCGGCGTGCTCCGGTAGAAGAACGCGAGCTCGATCGGAATGGCCAGGCGTTGCCATTGCCCGTCGGTCAGCGAGAGCTCTGGAAGCGCCCGCACGTCCTCCGGCACGACGCGGAACCGAGCGCTCTGTTGTCCGCTGAAGAGCAGTGAGCAGGCCTTGCACGCGCAGACGATCTGCCGCGCTTTCGGATCGGCCAGATGCCGGTGCTCCGCCGGAATCCCGGCGCCGCAGAGATCGCACCGCTCCTCGGCCGCGCGCGGCCGGACGAACTGGCGCAGGGCGGTCATACCGGCAGGGCCACGCGAGCCCGCCCGTTCTCGACCAGCAACGGGAACGGCTCGAGGTGAAGAGCCGACGATTCATCGAGCGCGCGCCCGGCGCGTCTCACGTCGTAACGCCGTCCGCACGACGCGCACGTGACGGCGCCCGTCTGCACGGCCGACGACGGCAACGCCGCGCCGCACCCGGGACAGATTGTCCCGTAGGCGTACAGCGCGTCACCGACGCGGCACACCAGCAATTCCGTTCCGTCGAGATCGAGCGTCCGCGCGTCTCCGTCGGCGAATGTGTGCATGGCCGGCAGCTCCTGCCAGCGTGCGCGCTGCGCGTCGTCCGATCGAAGACCGTCGTCGACGACGACCGCCGCGATCTCCGGCGCCGCCTCGAGCACCGCTTCCTCGATGGCCAGCTTCACCGTCCGCGCCGAGGAGGGACATCCCTCGCAGCTTCCCTCCATGCGCAGACGCACCACGGCGTCGTCGATCGCCACCAGCTCCACGCCGCCGCCGTGCGAGGCGACATACGGCCGCACCTTCGCCAGCGCACCGCGCACGCGCTCCTCGAGCGGCGTCGGATGGAGGCCGTACAAGAGGAGGAGACTGGAGAGGAGATCGTCCCGCAGCAACGCATTCATCGCGCCGTGCCGCCCGGCGATCTCCACGACGCGCGCGAGCGCGTCACCGTGCAGGTCCATCACCGCGCGCACGAGCGCCTCGGCCGCGGCGCGCGCGTGCGCGTCGGCAACTCCTTCGAGAGCGCGCGTGAGCTGCTCGATCTCGGCGGTGCGTTTCCCGAAGTCGCGCATCACTGCAGTCCGAACATCGGCGAGTGCCGCACCTCGAGAAGCTTCCCCGCTCCGGTGTACATGTGTACGCCGCACGGCAGGCAGGGATCGAAGCTCCGCACGGTGCGCATGATGTCGATGCCTTTGAACGTCTCCGGCGGGCTCTCCTCGAAGATCGGCGTCCCCTGGATGGCATCCTCGTACGGCCCCGGCGTCCCGTACAGATCGCGCGGCGCCGCGTTCCACGGCGTGGGGGGATAGGGGTGATAGTTCGCGATCTTCTTGTCCTTGATGACCATGTGGTGCGAGAGCATTCCGCGCACGGCTTCGTGAAAGCCGCAGCCGATCGCCTCCTCCGGCACCTCGAACGGCCGCCAGGTCTGCGTGTTTCCGGCGTGCACTTCCGCGATGGCCTTGTCGACGAAGTGCAGCGCGCACGCGGCGGCGTAGGCCTGAAAATACGTCCGCGCGCGATTGCGCTCCAGCGCGTTGCTCCACTGCGGGATGTTCCACTCGAAGCGCGTCTCCGGCATCCGCGCCGTCTTCGGGAAGTTGATCTCCACGCCCCGCCCGGTCGACTTCACGTAGCCGATGTCGACACGCCCGGCCAGCGCCGTCGACCAGAGGCGCGCCAGCGGTCCGCCGCCACTGTCGAGGGCGAGATTCTTTCCCTCGTGAAACCAGCGCGGGCACATCACCCAACTGTAATTGCCGTCGAAATCGCGCTTCTGCGGCTTTGGGATGGTGGTCTGGTTCCACGGATGCCGCTGGTCGATCGGATTTCCCAAGGGATCGGCCTTGACGAACGTCTCTCCCTCCTGCCAGTCGTCGTAGTAGGAGTGGCCGAGGAGGATGCGCATGTTGAGATTGATGTCGAGAAGGCTCGTCGTCACCAGCTTGCCGTCGATGATCACGCCCGGCGTGACGAACATCTGCCGGCCCCAGCTCTCCATCATCTCGTACTGATAGTTGCAGGTCTCCGGCTCGATGAACGCCCCCCAGCAGCCGAGGAGGATGCGCCGCTGCCCGACCTGCTCGTAGCCGGGCAGGGCCTCGTAGAAGAAGTCGAAGAGGTCGTCGTGCATCGGCACGCAGCGCTTCATGAACTCGATGTAGCGCATGAGGCGCACGAGGTAATCGGTGAAGAGCTGGATTGTCGCCACCGTGCCGACGCCGCCGGGATAGAGCGTCGACGGATGGACGTGCCGTCCCTCCATGAGGCAGAACATCTCCCGCGCCAGGCGGCTGATCTGCAGCGTCTCGAGATAGTGCGCGCCGCTGAACGGATTGAGGGCGCGCATGATGTCGCCGATGGTGCGGTAGCCGTGGATGTTGGCGTTCGGCGCAGCGGAGCGATTCGCTTTCTCGAGGACTCCCGGATTCGTTTCGCCGACCATCTGCTCGCAGAAGTCGACGCCGACGAGGTTGTCCTGAAAGAGGTTGTGATCGAACATGTACTCCGCGGCCTCGCCGAGGTTGATGATCCACTCCGCGAGGTTCGGCGGCGAGACGCCGAAGGCCATGTTCTGCGTGTAGACCGCGCAGGTGGCGTGGTTGTCCCCGCAGATCCCGCAGATGCGGCTGGTGATGAAGTGCGCGTCGCGCGGGTCCTTCCCGCGCATGAAGACGCTGTAGCCGCGGAAGATCGAGGAGGTGGTGTGGCACTCCGCGACCTGGCGGTTCTCGAAGTCGATCTTGGTGTAGACGCCGAGACTCCCGATCACGCGCGTGATCGGATCCCAATGCATCTCGACCAGCTTGCGGTCACTCGCATCCACGGTCATCGCGCGCTCCTCGACTCACCCGCTATGTTGCCATCGGAGAATACAGTCTGCGGTATTGCGAGGTCTTGCGTTCAATCGCCGTGCCGGTCTCAGCCAGATGCAGGTTGAGGTTCGCCGTTGGTCATACCATGAGTGGGCAATGAAAGCCTGTCCGCAGCACCGTCACGAGCACCGGCAGCTACCGTGCCCCTGGCCCGATTGTCCGAACGCCGAGGGCGCGTCCGCGCGGATGGAGATCCCGCGACACACCGGCGCCGGAGCGATGACGCGCCAGGAAGGCCACTTCGAAACGCCACCGCCGCCACGCGTGTTTCAGCGAGCGCAGTGGCGCTGCGATCAATGTGCAGCGGCCGGCTGGGCCTGGGTGGAAGAAGGGGCCGAGCTCCGTGTGGATCGATGTCCGCATCGGCGTCCGAGCAGCGTCCAGCCTCGGAGCAGAATGCGGAGGCCGTGATGGCGAGCGCGGGTGTGATAACGCGGTCTCGCGCGCCGATACTGGTCACACCGATGGCAGTCCCGGCCGCCCGCGCTGGCACTTCGGGCACTTCCTCAGCCAGATGTCGCTTCCGTTTGCGGCGTACTCCTGCGAGCAGTGGCCGCATCGAAGGACGTAGACCGATTGGCCGGAGTCGGTGCCCGGCAGGCCGGTAGGGCGAACAACCGTCTGCCCATTGGCATTCGTGAACCCCTGCCGAGTCGAATAGCCGCTGACGCGCGTCACGATGACTTCGTCGTCCTCGCCCTCAACCGGCGTGGAGCCGGTCGTTGTCGGCGCTGAAGCAACCTCGCGGAGCAGTAGTTTGGCGACGACTGACGCGACGCTGTTCTCGTAGCTCTCCGTCGCGAGTGCCTGCAGTCCGGAGATCAACCAGCTCCGCTCGAACAGTTGCCATCCCTTGGCTTTGAAGATCGCGCGCAGCGGCGTCGGGTCACCATGAATGGTCCCCGCCGCGAGGCAAAGCCGAGCTTCCGTACCAGGCGGGCAGAAGCCTTGCTCGACGAGCTGCGTCTCCAGCCGCGACAGCACGACGCGCCGGAGCGATTCATCCGAAAACAACTTGTAGCGCGTCTCTTCCGCCGCCTTCGGCCCGTCGAACGACGCCGCGCGCACACCGGCCGAATCGAGATACGACTTGCACTCCACGACCAGTAGCTCATTTTCGCGGCCGCTGTAGGCAACGACGTCAAGCTCCCAGCGAGGAGCGGAGGGGCGACCGATGGCGTGCTTGTCCTCGCGCGTGAGGTTTACCTTGACGCTCGTTCGCACCCAGTAACCGGCACGGTCGAGGATCGTGGCGACGACCTGCTCGAACGAATCCAATGTCACCTCCGCCGTCGAATTCCCTGCGATGCGCCATTTCCGTGCCTCGCTTAAACCCTCTGCACGGACCCGCGATACTCAGCCAGTCGGTCGTCGGCGGTGATCAAGATCATACCCTCCGTGAGCGCCTGAGCAGCAAAATGCGATCGAATGGATCTCCCTATGCAACTGCGGTAACGAGGCGACACGAATTGCGTGCGCGCTGCTGACCTCCCAAATGCTGGCGGCGCTGAAGAACAGCTCATTCTTACGGCTGCTGAGTAGCAAACAGGCCGCCTCCGGCAGCCGCTCCGGGTGACCCGCCACCCACAACAGGATCTGTGTATCGAGAAGGAGCTTCACGTCCCATTCTCGAACATCCCTCGGATCCCGTCTTCGCCCATACGGTCGAGATCATCGGGTACGCCGCTCTCGCCGGCGAGAAACCCAACCTGTCGCGGCGCACACGGACTCACGAATTCCTTGATTCGCTGTGCCAGTGTCTGAGGATCACGCACGATCAAAAAGTCCCACCTCCCAAGCCTGCCCCAGTTATTCACCGCCTCAACCCAGCGGCATGTCGCCTGGTTCTTGAGGCCTGTGTCCGGCCTCTCGAACCCTTTGACCTCCAGCAGAATCGTCAGTCCGTCCTGCAGCTTCAGCAGAAAGTCGGGCTCGTAGACGTGCCCGCCGTCGAAGTCGTACGGGACGCTGAACTCCAGATGATCATTCCGGACATACGATTCGACCACGCCTTCGAGTGCCAGCTTCTCCAATTGGAACGCAGCGGCCTGTTCCCAGGAGGTTGTGTCGGCAGCGACGTGGCTCACCGGACTCGCCTGCGTCGCCTGCACCGGCTTCACCGTTTTGAAATGAACGTGGTCCGTACTACCGATCGGCTTGTACCGATTCAGGCGCGGCAGAACTCGCGCCGCGGCAGCAGCCGCATCGGGCTCGATCGCCGTCGTCAGCAGAGCCACGATTTTGCGCGCGTAGACATCCAGACCGATCTCCGCTGGATGCTGTCCGTTCAAATCCACACGCTCTTCCACGTACTGCTCAACGATTTTGAGGACTTGAGGAAACAGTGTCGCGCGGCTTTCGGTCTTCAGCGACTCTTTTTTCGGGTCCGCCGTCTCCGTCAACGCTCGTACGATCTCGCGCGCGATCACGAAACGGATCTCCTGCGGATGTACGGACGCGTAATACTCATCGCGATTCACCTCGGTGAAGCCGAAGCCCGCCTGCGCACTGATGTTCCCGATCTGATAGCCGACCTGAGGCCGTACGAACGCGGCCGTCGGAGTGGTCCAGGGGTCGAGCTTGAGCGGCTCCACGCGCGCGACGTCGCAGCGAATCCGATTCCTGCGCAGATCAGTCACGTATCCCTCGACGATCGGAAACGAGATTCTGAGGTGTTCGCGCTCCGGCAGCGCCTTGACTTCGTTCCTGGGGCGATCCTCCGGCGGGGCGCTCTCGCCCGGCTGACGCCCCTTGAACGGAATGAGCGAGAACGGCACGCCGAAGATATCGACGTACTCCGGCGTCAGCAGACCGGTTTTCGGATCAGGGGTATAGTCCATCCGCCGCAGCCCGCGGCCGACCACCTGCTCGCACAGCAACTGGCTGTGAAACGCGCGCAGTCCGAGGATGTGCGTCACGTTGTTCGCGTCCCACCCCTCGCTCAGCATGTTGACGCTGACCACGCATCGGATCTTCTCGCCTGGCTCGCCCGGCCGACCGACGGTCGCGACGATACGCCGTAACGCCTGCGCGGCTTCGCTCTTGTTGATATTGGGATCGTCACTTTCCGCCTGCGCCAGCAGATTGGAATCGATCCGCAGCGTCACCTCCGCTCCGCGCTGGTTGTGCAACTCCGGAAAGCCCTGAAGACCACCGACGTAGCGCTTCTGCGGCTTCGGCTTCTTCTTCCTCTTCGGCGACTCATCGTCATCATCCTCGTCGTCGTCGACCTCGACGGCGACGAGCTCCTCGCCGGAAATACGCCGGTGGAACTCCTGCGCGATGTCTGTGTTGTCACAGACGACGATCATCACCGGCGGCACGCGCTCCTGTCCCGGCGCGGCGGCCTGCATCTGTTCGAACCGCTCCTTCCACTCGCTCGCCAGCGTCACCAAGGCGTCCTGGGCCTCGCGGAACACCGCTTCCGGTTTGGGCCGACCGCCCGAGAGCTTTTCGCCCGGCTTGAGATCCCGGGTGATGTGCTGCCACAGCCAGAAATATTTCGGGTCCGGGCGGCCGGTGTTATCCATCGCCGGCAGGCGGGGAATCTTCGTGATCCCGCTCTCGATCGCGTCGACGAGACTGAAGTCGCTCACGATCCAGGGGAACGGCGACCCTTCGGGATAGCCGCTGCCGGCGATGTAGAACGGCGTGGCCGAAAGGTCGACGCAGAACGCGACCCCGCACGCCGCGTTCACCCGATCGAGTCCTGAGACCCACACCGTCGCTTCCTCACGATCTGCCTTCGCTTCGGCCGAGAGCTTCGAATTTTCCGGGACCGGCGCGGGTCGATACGCGTGGTGGCCTTCGTCATTGAGCACCATCAGCGGCTCGTCGTCGTCCACCAGGTCGCGGAGCCGGTTCTTCGCGTACGCCTCATCGCTCTCCGGTCCGAGCTGCACGACGGGCACGCCGCCGACGTTTTCCGTCTCGCTCGCCTCGTTGAACACATGCCAGTTCGTGACCAGCACCTTTCCCTTCGCCAGCTCCGGCCGAAGTGACGACGGCACGAGATCGAACTGCTCGTAGTAGTTGTTCACGTCCCCCGGACGCACAACATCGAGGCGTTCGCGGATCGTCAGATTCGGGCAGACGACCAGCGCCCGGCGAGGATAACGGCTGTCGCCAGGCTTCGTCCCGCGATTGCAGAATGCCCACGAAATGAGCATGGCCATGACGACCGTCTTGCCACTGCCCGTCGCCATCTTTGCGGTGTAGCGGGCGAAGGCCGAGAGCGTCGGGTCGGCCGGCGCATCGATCAGCTTCGGGTGTTGCGCGATTTTCGCCACCCACTCCGCCGGCTTCGGGTTGCGCCCGGCGGTCAGTTCGGCGTAGTCGGACAACGTGAGCTTCGGCGTCCACCGCGTCTTCCGTCCGATCGCGAGAATCTCGCGAATGTAAATGATCGTCTCCACAGCTTCGATCTGACAGAAAAAGAGTCGCCGGGAGCGATCCTCACGCCGCCAGTGACGGAGCAGTTTCTTCGTTGTTTCGGAGGCATTCTCCCAGCCCGACTCGCGCCAGCGTCGAACATCGTCGCGTAACGCGTTCACCAGGGGCAGATCGTCCGTATCCTCCTGCGTCACCACGCCGCCAATCGTCATCTGCGCTGAGCCGGACCGCTCGTCCTTGAACCAGTATCGAGCTTCGCGCCGCCCCGACATCTTTCGCGGAATGCCGGTTTTGGGATCGTAGATCCAGTGCTGGTTCGGCTCGACATACGGCGAACAGAGGATCGGCTGTTCGACCGGCTGAATGGGAATGGGTTCTTCTTTGGAGGTCATATCGGGTTCAGTTGACCGATGTCTCGATATAGGTTCTTCGCACGTGTTGGGGGTGGAGGGAGTCGAAGTCGGCGTCAGTCGTAATGAGGTGCGCGTTCACAGCCGCTGCAGTGGCGGCGATCCAGAGGTCGTTATCGCCCAGCGTGCGACCGTGCTGGCGCGACCACGAATGGAGCTCGGCATAGCGTTCGAGAATCTCGCGCGCCTGTATGTCGACGACGACCAACTCCCTCAGTAGTTGTTCCAGGGTCGCACGTTTCTCGGAGCCCCAGTTCCACTGCCGCGCCAGGGCGAGGCATTCGCCGATCGAAACGACAGAAATCAAAGGACGGTCTGCTCGATGGCGAATGTGAAACAGCGCATCAACCCGGTGGCCGATCTCGTTCCCGCGAACCACGTGGAGCACGACATTCGTGTCCAGCAGCAGGAGCTCGCGCGAACTGCTCACGACAGCGCCTCGATCGCGCCGGCAAAGTCGTCATCGCTCTCCTCGCCCGGCCAGCGGCCAAAGATCGCATTCACGCCCGATCTCGGTCCCTGCGGGCGCCGCAGCTCCGCGGTTTCGACGGACCTGAATAGAGGCATCGGCATCCGCGACCAGACGCCGCTGTCATCGCCCGCCGGCTGGACGTCGTCGGCCTCGAGTCTGAGGACGCGGCCTGCGGGTCGGAACACGGCGGTTCCGGTCATCGTGACGTTGCAACCGAACAGCTCGACAAGTTTCGTGGGGGTGACGCCCTCCGCCACGCCTTTGATCGATTGCCCGTCCGGCATCACGAGCACGAACATCCGATCGCTGTGGCGGATCAGGTCGAGCTTGCCCGAGATGCGGACGTTCTGGGGCTGCGGGGTCCGCTTCAGGAGCTGCTCGACAACATGAACCGTCTCTGCGCGGACCACGACCCGCTCCTCCGCGGCCGCCGCGCCGCCCATGTGAATTCCTTCGTATCCGGCCGCCAGTACGCGGTCGAATTCCGTCATCCTCGACAGGAGCGGCTGGTCGTAAAGTTCGGTGTCGAGCTGACCGCCCGCGGCCTCGGCGATGCTTTCTTCCAGGAGGTCGATCGCTGTCCGCGAGGCGTCGAACGGATGAAACAGATGCTGTTGCTGAAATAGCACCGGCGCGGCGTCGATCAGGCGCGGGGCCTCAATCGTCACTTCCGTGCTTCCCTCCCGCAGTCCGACTATGTCGAAATCGGCCGCAGTCGTGAGCCAGGTCGGGACCGACCCGCGTGCGAAGCTCCGGCCTTCCACGCGGAGACGGACCGCCCCGCGGGCGCCCTCGACGAGGATGCGCGTCAGGTCGCGCAACACGCCCGCCGAAATGCGTGCGCCCGCCGCGCGTGGACCCGTCAACCGGATGGTGTGCTGTTTCGTCGTCGCCTCCGTCTAGCGATGCTACCTCGGCCACTGCGGCGTTACAGCATCTCTACAACGCGTAGTCCCTCGTTGCCACGCGGGTCGATGACCTTGACGGCAATGCGCCACGGCTCCCCCGACTTCAGCCGCGATGGACGAGGGAACGGCAAACTGCGCCAGCCGCTGAGCGCCTCGAAGGCGGACTCGTCGATCGTGCCCTGATCGCCGAGGGCCTTCGCCAGCTTGTTCCACTTCGACTTGTCGGGGAAGAACGCCTGCGTGATGCAGAACGTGCGGCCGTCGTAGTCGGAGTCGAGGAACCATGCAGCGATCTTGTCCTTGTTCGTCGGGTGCAGTTCGTTCGAGACAGGATCGTAGATGTCCATCCCCTCGACCTCGACGACGTATTGACCGTCTGAATGGCGTTCAGGAGGTCGCACACGCGGCGCGCTGAAGACGGTGAAGATCTGGCTGCCCGGCTGCGCCTTAAGCAGATCGTCCATGGCCACGTCAGGACGGATGATCGACATGTGCGTGCGGACACGCGGGTTCGCGTCGCCTTCGATGATCGCCTGAGCGACAGCGTCGAACCCGAAGCCGACGATCAGAAGATCGTCGTATCCGCGGCGACTGGCGGCGTGGATCGCCTCTTCCACCTGACCGGCGGAGACGTTCCCGACTTCCGGCCCGATCGAGACAGCGACGCGCCGCTCACCGCCTTCGCCGTTCAGCCAGTCTCCCTCGGCATGGAGGAACCCGGCACCGCTGATCGCCTCGATCCGCGCAAACGTCCGCCGTTTGTTGGCGGCGAAGTCGACACCGCTGGTCTTTAGGAGCCGGATGATCTTGTCGAGGTAAGCCTCGGCATTGCGAACGGCCGCTTCGCCATCGTGGACGTCCTCGTTTTCGAACGTCTCGAGTTCTTCCGGAGCGCCGCCGATCGGCGTCTCGGGATTCTGTTCGAGGGCGATAACACCTTCCATCGTGAACGGCCCGGCTACACGCACGACACTGTTGATTTCTTCGGGTTTATCGACGAGTTCCTCGATTTCAGCATTCGCAGCGATAGCGGCGTTCACTTCGTCAATCTTCGCTCGCCACACTGCCCGGTACGCACTGACCGCATCCTGTAACGCCTGCGGCCAGTCAGGATCGGTATTAAATGGCATCTCCCACTCGCGCCATTGATCTTTCGGAAGCTCCCACCGTCTGCGATCAGCTTCCGTAATCGCCTTCTTTCCTTCTCGTTTTGCCTTATCCCGCAGTTTCTCCGCCATCCTCTGCCGCACTTCCGAACTCACGTCACGCAATGCGGCATTCGCATCATTCAAATGCGAGACGAGAATTGGCAGATGCTTTGCGAAAATCGGATCGAGCGAAGCGTTGCGTGCGATGCTCTTGAGCGTAATATGAGGAACCGTCTTGCAAAGGAACGTGGCCTTACCCCTGATTTGTCCCGCGGGGTCGGTTAGCCACGTTCCCTCCGGATTACGCTCGACGTCTTCGGGCGCGATTGGCCGGAGCTTGTACGCGGCGTAACGCGACGTCATGATTCTCTGCCGCGCTAACGCCAGCGCTACGCGGCTAGTGTCCACCGTAATCCAGCGCCGGCCCCAATTCTCCGCGACATGGGCCGTCGTCCCGCTACCGCACGTAGGGTCCAGCACGAGATCACCAGGATCTGTCGTCATTAGAACGCAGCGTTCAACAACTTTCGGCGATGTCTGTACGACATATATCTTGTCGCCAGGACGGCCCGCGATTCCGGTGTCGGTCCAGTTATTTGTTAGCGCAAGCACAGGAAAGTCGTCGAGCTTGCGAACATAGGTCAGCGTAGACGATCGCGCCTCAATGCGTTCTGCGTTCGCAAGCCGGCCGAGCCCTTCTACGGTCGTTTTCCAGTTCATTGCCTCGCCCGGATGAAACGTTCTGCCGTGAAACTCGAACGGAACGGTCGTAAACTGACGGTAGCCTTGACTGATTAAGATACTCGTGCGGTATACGGCAGCTGACTCTGGCAACTCCTCTATACCCTTGAGTTCACCTTCGCGAAGTTGGCGTCGCCAGCCATTAGGAAGGATTACTTTTGTGTACTCGCCTGATCCGAGGCCGCCGAGTTCTTTCTCAAGGTACAGAGGCCTGTACTTCATGCGAGATTTATCTTTGACGTACCAAAGCAGATAGTCGAAGGGGCCCGAGATAGTTTCGCTGGTGGTCGCACTAGTCTTAGCAAAGGTAATTTGAGTAACGAAGTTGGTGGGTCCGAAGACCTCGTCGAGCGCGCTACGCACCCGATGTAGATTTTCATCGCTGATTTGAACAAAGATACTGCCTGACGCGGCCAACAATTCTCGACAAAGGACAAAGCGGTCCCTTAGGTACGAGAGATATGAATGGATTCCCAACGTCCAGGTATCGCGATAGGCCTTAACCATTTCAGGTTCACGAGTGAGATCCTGAAGGCGATCCTTCACGTCACGCTGTCCAAGCTGGGGCTGGAAGTTCGACGCAAATTTGATCCCATAGGGCGGGTCAACGTAAATCATCTGCACCTTACCCGCGAGATCCTCGCGCCGGGCAAGGCTGGCCATGACCTGGAGCGAGTCGCCCAGGATCATCCGATTGGTCCAGTTGATATCGTGCTTATAAAACTGCACAGCCTCAGCGTACGACTGCTGCGGGTCGCCGAACAGATCGCGCTGCACGTCTTCGCGCGCCAACACCTTGAGAATCGCCTGCGTCGAGACGCGCTCGTGCATGTGCAGCACGACCGGGTCGACCTCGAACCATGGCTTCTCCCGTTTTCCGCTCCATTCCAGCCACGGCTCGTGTTTCCGCAGCGCGCCGGCAACGAGCTGCGCCTCCTCGTTCGTCAGCGCGCGCTCGCGGGCAGTCTGCAGTAGCTCCGGCAGTCGGTCCGTGCCCGCCGGATCGGATGACCAGCGCAGGACCGGCGGCAGATGTGGGTTGTACTCGTACCGGATCCGCTTCGCGGACGGGATCTTCCCCTGCGCCTCCAGACCGGCCGGCGGGATGTTCTTCCGCGTCGCGGAATCGTGGGTGATCGCCTCGACGGCGTCGTGCGATAACGTGCTCGAATTCTTCGGTTTGCGACCACGGCGCTTCTTCTCGACAGGTGTCTCGTCCATGCGATTCTCGATCGGATCGACTACACGGCAGCTTACCATCCGAGGGCGCGCAGCGTCGCTCGCGCGAAACGAAGCGGCCGTCAATCGTCCGCTTCGCTATCGGAGGCGTCACCTGTCGCGACAGATCTCGAACACGACATCCGACCTGCCGGTGCTGCAGAGGGGATTGTGAAACTTAGCGTCGTACTTTGCCATCAGTCCGAGTCGGCCCCTCGTCTTGCCAGCAAAAATGGTCACCTTCGTTCCGGACGACGGCATGATCACCGGCCACAAGAATGGCGTCCTGCTCCACGGTTTCTCCTTCTCGCCGTTCTGCCGCAGCAGAAGGAGAACCGACGCCTCGGAGGCGAGCTGTCTCGCCAGATCGCGGACGAGCTGTCCTGGGTGTGGTGGCGGGGTTCGCGGATGCACTGGCGGCCGGATGCGAAGGCGGCGGGGCAGCTACCCTGCTGATGATCTTGCTCGCGCATGCCGCCGCCGCGCCTGCGGCGCGGGGCTGAGCGGCTGAGCGGCTCATCGCCTGCCTGGCGGCCGCGTGGCGCGGACGGATTCGTGAAGAGCGGGAGCACGTCCTTTCGGCGGGTGAACGCGTGGAAGTGCTGTGCACACGCATCTGCGCAGTTTGATCACCGCCATGGATGTAGGTAGAAACGTTTCAAATGGAACGGCCCACATCCACAGATGTGTTGTGTACCGCATTTACACGCGGCATTCACATCCTTGGCTGATGCTCCGAGGCATTCAGGCCGACGCCGCGTCTCGCGTTAAGGCGCTCGCGCGATCATTCGAGCGACGTGATCACATCCATGGCTGTGTGCGCATCGCACCCTATCCGTCGCTGCCACATCCTTGGATGTGAGCGGGTGGAATCATCGGCAGCGCATCCTCACCCATGGCTGTGCCCGTGTCGCTCCTTCGTCACCGCGGAGCGGGCTCGAGCGGGCCGGCGCGGACGCGTATCCTTCACCGATGCCCAAGCTCACCTCCACCAGCCATGACGCCGTCCGCTTCGGCGCGATCTTGCAGCGGCTTCGCCTCGCGCGTGGGTGGTCGATCATCACGGCAGCGCGGCGCAGCGGGATGAATCCGAACTATCTCGGCGCGCTGGAGAAGGGGGGGAACATGCCCAGTCTGGAGACGCTGCTCGAGATCGCCGACGTCTACGGCATCTCGGCCGCCGACATCGTTCGCGAGGTCGAGGAGGCGCGGCGGGCGGAGCGCTCGCGCAGTGCTTCGACTGGATCGAAGACGACGAGATCGTCGAGCTGACACGGGAAGGCCACTGGTCATTGCCGCGGGTCAGCAAATCCGCGGCAGCGGCTCGTGGAACATCACGTCGAGCATGCGTGTCCCGCCAATCTGCGTGCGCAGCAGCACCATTCCGGCGTGCCCGGAGACGACGCGGCCGATGACGTGCGCGTAGCGGCCGTGCGGGTGGTCGTGCATCGCGGCGAGCACGCGCTCGGCGGCCTCCGCGGCCACCACCGCGACGAGCTTTCCTTCGTTGGCGATGTAGAGCGGGTCCAGGCCGAGGATCTCGCAGGCGCCGCGGACGGTGTCGCGGATGGGGATGGCGGTTTCTTCGATCTCGATCCCGACGCCGGAGCGCGCGGCGATCTCGTTGAGCGTCGTGGCCACGCCGCCGCGGGTCGGGTCGCGCAGGCAGTGGACTTCAAGACTGGCCTCGAGCATCGCCGCCACCAGCTCGTGGAGCGGCGCGGTGTCGCTGGCGATCTCGCCTTCGAACGAGAGGTTCTCGCGCTGGGAGAGGATGGCCATGCCGTGGTCGCCGACGAAGCCGCTCAGGATCACCGCGTCGCCCGGCTTGGCGAGACTCGCCGAGATCCGCACCGGCTTTTCGACGATGCCGATGCCGGTGGTGGTGATGAAGATCTGGTCGCCCTTGCCGCGGTCGACGACCTTCGTGTCGCCGGTGACGACGAGCACTCCCGCCTCGGACGCCGCCTGGCGCATGGAGTCGACGACGCGGCGCAGATCGTCGGAGGCCAGTCCTTCCTCGAGAATGAAGGCGCTCGAGAGATACAGCGGGCGCGCGCCGCTCATGGCCAGGTCGTTGATCGTGCCGTTCACCGCCAGACGGCCGATGTCGCCGCCCGGGAAGACGATCGGCGTGACGACGAAGGAGTCGGTGGTGAAGGCGATGCGCGCGTCGCCGATCGACAGGACGGCCTGATCGTCGAGCGCGTCGAGATACGGGTTGCGAAACGCGGGGAGGAAGAGCTTCTCGATCAGCTCCGCGGTCAGCTTGCCGCCGCTGCCGTGGCCGAGGACGATCTGCTGGCGATCGAGGATCGGCAACGGACAGGCGACGCCGAGAAGGTCGGCGCGGAGCGGATCGTCACTCATCAGACGACGTCTTCCTCGCCTAGGGTCACGTGCACGAGGTCCCAGACGATGTGCAGCAGCGCGACGTGGCACTCCTGGATGCGATGGACGCTGAAGCTCGGGACGGTGAAGCAGTAGTCGGCGACGCCGGCGATGCGGCCGCCGTCCTTGCCGGAGAAGGCGATGGTGAGCATGCCCAGCCTGCGCGCGGCTTCGAGCGCGTAGACGAGGTTCGGCGACTGGCCGCTGGTCGAGAGCGCGAGGGCCATGTCGCCGCGCGCGCCCCACAGCTCGAGCTGATCGACGAAGACGCGCGAGAAATCCTTGTCGTTGGCGATGGCCGTCAGCGTCGGAGTCTGGCTCACCAGATCGACGGCGGGCAGCGCGCGCCGTTTTTCGATCACCGGATGGACGAACTCGACGGCGATGTGCTGCGCGTCGCAGGCGCTGCCGCCGTTGCCCATGACCAGCAGCTTGCCGCCGCCGCGGAAGCGCTCGGCCATCCGCTCGCACAGCTCGCCGATCCGATCGGCATAGCGCTCGAAGAACTGCTGCTTGACCTCGACCGACTCGGCGCACTTGCGCAGCACATTCGCGCGCAGAGCGCTCACCGCCGCGCTCACGCGCTCACCTCGTCGAGGTGCCGCCCGTACGCGTAGTAGGCCGCGCACGCGCCTTCGGCCGAGACCATCGTCGCGCCGAGGGGGTGCTGCGGCGTGCAGGCGCGGGCGAAGGCGGGGCAGTCGTGCGGCTTCTTGATTCCCTTGAGGATCTGGCCGCTGATGCAGATGGCCGGTTCCTTCGTATCGATCGCGCCGACTTCGAAGAGGCGCTCGGCGTCGTGCTCACGGAGCTCGTAACGGAGGCGGTAGCCGCTCTTCGGAATCGTCCCCACGCCGCGCCACTTGCGGTCGCAGATCTCGAAGACGTCGGAGATCAGTTTCTGCGCGGCGACGTTCCCGTCGCAGCTGATGGCGCGGGAGTATTGATTCTCCACTTCCGCGCGACCCTGCTCGAGCTGGCGCACCGTCATCAGCACGCCTTCGAGGAGATCGATCGGCTCGAAGCCGGTGACGACGATGGGGACCCGGAAGCGCGCTGCGATCGGCTCGTACTCGCGCATGCCCATGACCGCGCAGACGTGGCCCGGTCCGAGGAAGCCCTGCACGCGGTTCTGCGGCGACTGCAGGATCGCGGCGATCGAGGGCGGGACGAGCACGTGCGACACGAGCACGGAGACGTTCGGCACGTTCTCGCGCTGCGCGCGCCAGACCAGCATCGCGTTCGCGGGGGCGGTGGTCTCGAAGCCGATGGCGAAGAAGACGACCTTCTTGTCCGGATTCTGCCGGGCGATGGTGAGGCAGTCGAGCGGCGAGTAAACGACGCGGACGTCGGCGCCCTGCGACTTGATGGTGAAGAGGTCGGCCTGCGAGCCGGGCACGCGGAGCATGTCGCCGAACGAGCAGAAGATCACGTCCGGCCTTCGTGCGATGGCGTGCGCCTTGTCGATCATCTCCAGCGACGTGACGCAGACCGGGCATCCCGGTCCGTGCACCAGCTCGATGCCCTCGGGGAGCAGCCGGTCGATGCCGTACTTCACGATCGAGTGCGTCTGCCCGCCGCACACTTCCATGATCACCCACGGCTTCGTCTGCACGCGCCTGATCTCCCGCAGCAGCGACTCGGCGAGGTGCTGGTCGCGGTATTCGTCGACGTACTTCATGGCGACGGCTCCGGCGCCTCGAGCTCGTTGAGCTGATCGAGCTCGGCGAGGAGCTCGTACGTGCGCGCCGCCTCCGCGGCATCGACGCGGCTGATGGCAAAGCCGACGTGCACGAGAACGTAATCGCCCACCACGGCCTCGGGCACGTACTCGAGGCAGGCCTTGCGCACGATGCCGCCGAAGCGGACGCGGGCCATCTTCATCTCGCGCTCGTCGAAGGTCTCGACGATCTGGCCGGGGATGGCGAGGCACATCAGAGCGCTCCCCGCCCGATGCGCTCCGCGGCGATGGCGGCCTGCCCCAAGGCGATGCCGCCGTCGTTCGACGGCACGCGCGAATGAGCGATCACCTCGAAGCCGCGTTCGCGCAGGCTGTTCGACGTGCGCTCGAGCAACAGCGCGTTCTGGAAGACGCCGCCGCTGAGGCAGACGCGATGGAGCGCGTCGGCGGCGCGAATTCTTTCGCAGACGGCGGCGATCATCTCCGCCAGCGTGTTGTGGAACTTTGCGGCGATCGTGGCCAGGCCGCGATCGCACGCCACCGCCGCGATCATCGGACGCAAATCGATCTCCTCGCCGTCCACGGCGAAAGGATAAACCCCTTTCTCGGACGCATCGGCCGCCTGTTCGAGCTCGATGGCGGCCTGCGCTTCGAAGGTGATCTCGTGGCGGAGGCCGACGATCGATGCAACGGCGTCGAAGAGGCGTCCACACGAAGACGTTTCGAACACGTTGACGCGCCGCTCCAGCATCGCCGTGACCAGCTCCTGCTGTTTCGGCGGCACCGGCAGTTCGGGCGAAAGGCCCGCGTCGCGGAGGTAGCTCAGCGCCGCGCGCCAGGGCTGGCGGATGGCGGCGTCGCCGCCGGCCAGCGGCACGTAGCGGAGGTGCGCGCGGCGCTCGAATCGCGCGAGATCGCCCACCAGAAACTCGCCGCCCCAGATCTTTCCGTCGAGGCCGAAGCCGGTGCCGTCCATGGCCACGCCGATCACCGCCTCGCGGATTCCGTTCTCGGCCATGCAACTGGCGACGTGCGCGTGATGGTGCTGCACGCCGATCAGCGGCAGACCGCAACTCTGCGCGAATCGCGTGGAAGCGTAGCGCGGATGGAGGTCGTGCGCGACGGCGACCGGCGAGACGCGGAAGAGTCTCTTCATCCGCTCCAGCGTCTCTTCGAAGAACGACAGCGTCTCGTACGAGGCAAGGTCTCCGATGTGCTGGCTGAGGATGGCGAAGCGCTCTTTGGTGAGGCAGAACGCGTTCTTGAGATCCGCCCCGCACGCAAGCAGCTCCGGAACGTCGCGCCCGAAGTCGATCGGCTCGGGCGCGTACGCGCGCGAACGGCGAACGATGCGCGCGTTTCCTGCGATCACGCGCGTCACCGAGTCGTCGACCGCGGTCTCGATCTCGCGGTCGTGCATCAAGAACCAGTCGGCGATCGCCGCGAGCCGCTCGAAGGCGTCGCGGTTCGACGCGGCGATCGGCTCCTCGCTGACGTTGCCGCTGGTCATCACCAGCGCCTCGAGGTCGCCGGCGAAGAGCAATGCATGCAGCGGCGTGTAGGGCAGCATGATGCCGAGGGCGTTGTTTCCGGGCGCCACTGCCGCGGCGGCCGCGATCGATGGCCGCCGCGGCGCGATGACGATCGGCCGTTCGCGGCTCGTCAGGAGCCGGCGCTCCTCGTCGCCGAGCACGCAGAGGCGTTCCGCCGCCGCGAGATCGCGCACCATCAGCGCGAACGGTTTGTCGCTTCGCCTTTTGCGCTGCCGCAGTGCGGCCACCGCGGCGTCATTCGCGGCGTCGCAGGCCAGATGAAATCCGCCGAGGCCGCGGATGGCCACGATCGAGCCGTCGCGCAGCAGGCGCCGCGCGTCCTCGAGGATGGCCCGGGGGTCTCGTGCGAATCGAGGATCGGACCCATCGCCGGCACGGAGCAGCGCGAGCCCGGGCCCGCAATCGGCGCAGGCATTGGCCTCGGCGTGGAAGCGGCGGTTCGACGGATCGCCATACTCCGCGTCGCAGCGCGCGCACATCGCGAACGCATCCATGGTCGTCGTGCGCCGGTCGTAGGGCAGGTCGCGGATGATCGTGTAGCGCGGCCCGCAATTCGTGCAGTTCGTGAACGGGTACCCGTATCGCCGGTCGCGGGGATCGAAGGTCTCGCGCAGGCAGTCGTCGCAGGCCGCTACGTCGGGAGCGACGAGCGCGACGGCGCCGTTGCCGGACACGCTCTCGATGATTGCGAACGAGGCCTCGCCGCGCGCGGGCACCTCCTCCACGTCGATGGAATCAATGCGCGCGAGCGGCGGACGCTCGTTTTGCAGCCGCGCGAGGAGCGCGTCGATGGCGCTGTCCGGCGCCTCGATCTCGAGGAGGACGCCGCTGGCCGAGTTGCGCACGAAGCCGGCGGCGTGAAGAGCGCGCGCGAGCCGATAGACGAACGGGCGGAAGCCGACGCCCTGCACGGTGCCGCGAATCGAGATCCGCCTCCGCCGCACGGCATTCGAAATGGTCGGAGTCATCGCATCGGTGCGACCTGATCCACGACCACCGGCAATTTCACCGTGAACGTCGCTCCCTGCCCGGGGCCGGCGCTTTCCGCGGTCACGGTCCCTCCGTGCAACTCGGTCACGTGCCGCACGATGGCCAGGCCAAGCCCGAGACCTCCCCATGTCCGGCTGGAGGAGCTGTCGGCTTGGCGGAAGCGGTCGAACACGTAAGGGAGAAACTCGGCGCTGATGCCGGCGCCCGTATCGGCGACGGTGATGTGAATCTGGGACTCGACCCGCTGCAGGGCGATGCTCACGCGGCCGCCGGCCGGCGTGAACTTGATGGCGTTGCTCAACAGATTCCAGACGACCTGCTGCAGCCGATCGGGATCCGCGCGGATCTGGCCGGCATCGGGGTCCAACGCGGCCCGAAGCTCGATCTTCTTCGCCGAAGCGGCCGGCCGGACCACGTCGATCGCGGCCTCGATCGGCCTGGCCGGATCGATCGGCTGTACGTCCAGCCTGAGCTTGC
Source organism: Thermoanaerobaculia bacterium (assembly GCA_036522835.1). Classification (GTDB taxonomy): domain Bacteria; phylum Acidobacteriota; class Thermoanaerobaculia; order Gp7-AA8; family Gp7-AA8; genus DATDFB01. The sequence continues at coordinate 47,346 of DATDFB010000105.1, forward strand.
CGGAGATGATCCGCGAGATGTCCAGGAGGTCCTCGATGAGTTGAGCCTGCACTTTGGCGCTTCGTTCAATGACTTCCAGCGCATGCCTGGCGTTCGCAGGGTCGACATGATTGCCGCGCAACATCTGCGACCAGCCGACGATCGCCACCAGAGGCGTGCGCAGCTCGTGCGAGACGGTGGCCAGGAATTCATCCTTCAGCCGGTTGGCCTGCTCCGCCTCCCGCCGCGCATCCTGCTCGCGCAGCAAAAGAGCGGCGCGCTCCGCCTCGGCACGCTTCCGTTCCACGATCTCCGCCTGCAGTTCCGCGTTGGTGGAGGCAAGCTCGCGCGTGCGCTCGGCGATGCGGATTTCCAGTTGATCGTGGGCTCGGCGCAGCGCCGTTTCCGCTTCCTTCTGTTCGGTGACGTCGAAGGCCACGCCGTGCATGAACCAAGGCCGGCCGTCGTCGCGGCGAACCATCTTCACTTCGCAGTGAAACCAGACCACCCGTCCGTTCCGCGCCAAGGCGCGATACACCGACCGGACCGGCTGGCCGGTGAGCACCATCCCCGCAGCGTCGATGCTCCACCGCTCTTTGTCGTCGGGATGGATCCGGCTGTACCAGCGCACGGGATCGTGCAGCCATTCTCCAGGCGAGAACCCGAGCAAATTTTCGATCTGCGGACTGACGTACGCCTCGCTCAGGTCCTTGTCGAGAAAGGCGAGGAAAACGACGGCCGGAATCTGTTCGACCAGGGCGCGGTATCTCGCCTCGAGATCGGGAGACTCGATGGACTCGAGGTTCGACCGGTCCAACGACGGTCCGCGCGTGGCGGGCGAAAAGACCGAGGCGAGACGGAGAAGGGTTTGTTCCGCTTCCTGAAGGTCGGGAGAATCAAAACCGCCGATGGAGAGCGCGTCGCTCACTGGTCCGTGCCATCCCTGGGAACGTTCATCGGTTGCGGCAAGGCGTCAGGCCGCGGCTCGCGCCACTCCGGTCTTCGGTTGAGGGAGCCTTGCGTGAATCGGCGCAGCGCGCGAATGGCTTTCCCGTACGTCATCACGGCGACGGAAGAGAGGAGAGAGCCCGGCGGCTGATTCATGAACGGCATGAATTTATCGGGAAAGCCGGGCATCGTGCAGCCGATGCAGATCCCGCCGACGTTCGGACATCCTCCGAGGTTGTTCATCCAGCCGCGCTTCCCGACGTTGCATTGCACGACCGGTCCCCAGCACCCGAGCTTCACGATGCACTGGGGCGCGCCATACCCTTCGGCGAACTCTCCTTCTTCGTAGTAGCCGCCGCGGTCGCATTGCTCGTGAATCGTCTGCGTGAAGAGCCATCGCGGGCGGAGCGAGTCGTCGAGCGGAATCATCGGCGCTCGTCCCGCGGCTTGATAGAGGAGGTAGAGAAGGGTCTCGGTGAAGTTATCCGGCAACACCGGACATCCCGGCACACAGACGATCGGCACGCCACCGCGCGACGTCCACTCCCAGCCGAGGAAATCGGGCAGCCCCATGCATCCCGTGGGGTTGCCCTCCATCGCGTGAATCCCGCCGTAGGTGGCGCACGTTCCAGCGGCGATCACCGCCCATGCTCGAGGCGCGATCCGCTCGATCCAGTCCGTGGTCAGGATCGGTTGGCCCGTGCGGCCGTCGGTGCCGAAGGCGGCCCAGTAGCCCTCGGCCTTGTTCTTCTCGTTCGGGATGGATCCTTCGACGACGAGAATGAACGGACCGAGGCGGCCTTCGGCGGCGCGATGGAACGTTTCCATGAACTCCTCGCCCGCTTCTTTGGCGAACACCGGATGGTGCAGGCGGACCTTCGGAATCCCCGGCAGCGCGCCGAGGAGGATGTCCTCGATGCTCGGCTGCGTCGCGGCGGTCATGGCGACTGTGTCTCCATCGCAGCCGAGGCCCGCGGTGATCCAGAGGATCTCGATCTCCTCGATGCCGGCATCAGGCGCCCCGAAGCGCGCCTCGGGCGATTTGCCGCTCATGGCATTGCCTCCGATCGCGCGTCGCCGGCCGCGAGGAGTTTGCGGACCGCGTCCGGAATGACCGTCGCATCGACCGGTTTTTCGACGCGATCGTGAAAGCCCGCGGCGAGAATGCGCTCCCGACCTTCCGAATGGACGAACGCCGCGATGGCGATGGCGGGAACGTCGCGGCAGGACTCCACCGCGCCGTCGCGAATCTTCATCACGGCGAGACGCTCCCGCTCCGCCTCCACGGCCCCGAGAGCGCGAATGGCTTCGGCGCGGAACACCGGCAGATAACTCGCCACCACGGGGGCGAGCTCCGCATCGGAGACCAGCACCGGCTCCGGATTCTCCGTTTCAGGCCGCCACGGCGTGTGGCCCGCGCGCTCCACGCCGATCGACTCCTGAAGGCAGTCCAGCGACACCGCGTAGACTTCGTCCACGGACCTCGCGCGACTCAGCAAATCCGTCAAACGGGCGAGTGACGTGAGCTTGCCCAGAAGCATGGCTGATTTCACGCATGCGCAGCAATAAGTACGCCTACCTCGAGCAGGCGCCAACGTCATCGCGTGGCGTCGGTCACCCTCCCCTCCCGCACCACCTGCACCCCATCCCGAAACACGTCGCGCACGAGGTTCACGCCGAAGTGATAGACGAGGTGCAGGTAATTCGGCGCGTCGAGGAGCACGAGGTCGGCGCGCTTGCCGGTCTCGATCGAGCCGGTCTCGCTGCTCAGGCGCAGCGAGTACGCGCCGTTGAGCGTCGCCGCGGTCAGCGATTCTTCGACGGTCATGCGCATGCGCAGCGTCGCGAGCTGGATGGCCATCGGCATCGACTCCGTCATCGACGAGCCGGGGTTGCAGTCGGTCGAGAGCGACACCACCGCGCCGGCGTCGATCAGCGCGCGGGCGGGGGCGTAGCGGTCGCTCATGAGGAAAAAGCTCGTCGCGGGCAGGAGGTTCGCCACCGTATTCGACTTCGCCAGTGCCTCGATACCGCGCTCGGAGACGTACATCAGATGATCGGCCGAGGCCGCGCCCAGCTCCGCCGCCAGCGCGGCGCCGTCGGTGTCGGAGAGCTCGTCGGCGTGGAGGCGCGGGATCAGTCCGAGCTCGCTGCCGGCGCGCAGCACCGTTTCGCCCTGCTCGCGCGTGAAAACGTCGCGCTCGACGAAGGCGTCGCAGAACGTGGCCAGGCGCTGCTCGGCGACGGCCGGCAGGATCTCGGCGACGATCGTCGAGACGTAGCCGGCGCGCGCGGCCTCGCTGCCGCGCGATTCCGGCGGGAACTCATGCGCGGCCAGGCACGTCGGCACCAGGCGGGCCGGCGAGCGCTCGTTGGCGGCGCGAATGGCGCGGAGCTGCTTCAACTCGCACTCTTTGTCGAGGCCGTAGCCGCTCTTCGCCTCCGCCGTGGTCGTGCCGTGCAGGGCCATGAGGCGCGTGTGCGCCAGCACGTTCTCGCAGAGCGCCTCCTCCGAGGCGCGGCGCGTGGCGTGCACCGTCGAGGCGATGCCGCCGCCCGACGCGGCGATCTCCTCGTACGTCTCCCCCTGCAACCTGCGGTTGAATTCCGACTCGCGCGTGCCGGCGAAGGCTACGTGCGTGTGCGAGTCGACGAAGCCGGGGATGGCCGTGGCGCCGCGCGCGTCGAAGTCGTCGTCGACGACGATCTCGCGCGGCATCTCCTCGCGCGGGCCGACGAAGAGAAACCGGCCGCGCTCGATGACGATGACGGCGTCGCTGCCGTAGAGCGTCAGCCTGCGCATCGACGCGCCGCGGGCCGCGCCGCGGCCGACCGGCGTGGCGATCTGCCCGAGGTTGTGGATCAGCAGCGACAACGGGTCATTCGCTCTTTCGGAAAAGGGAGGTGATCGGCTCCTCGTTCGCTTCCTGCTCGGCGTCGAGCATGAGGAGCTGCTGCGTAGTATCGAGCATGGTCTGCAGCTTGTTGCGCGCGGCGCGGCGCTCCATCTTCAGCTCCTGGATGGTGCGCTCGAGATCCCCCACGCGCGCCTGCGCCTGCGCCACCAGGCGGTCGGAGAGGAGCTCGGCGTCCTTGACGATCAGCTCCGCCTCCTTGCGCGCGTTGGCCCGCACGTCCTCCGATACTTTCTGCGCGGAGAGCAGCGTGTCCTTGAGGATGCGCTCGCGCTGGTTGTGGTCGTCGAGCTCCTCGCGCAGCATGGCGTTCTCGCGCGAGAGGCGGTCGACGTCCTTGACCAGCCGCTCGATCTCCTCGGCCACGAGGTGGAGGTACGCGCGCACCTCGTCGGCGTTGTAGCCTTTGATCGCCCGCGAGAACGTCTGCTTCTGAATCTCGAGCGGAGTGAGGTTTTGCATCCCGGCGCCCTCCCGTCACGGTCCAATGGCGACGAGTATAAGCCGCCTGATCAGGAAGATGGCCAGGAGCAGCAGGAGCGGCGACCAGTCGATGCCGCCCATTTTGTGCGGCGGGAGGATGCGCCGGAATGGCCGGATGAACGGATAGGCCATGCGCGACAACAGGTCGTTGATCTGCGAGAGAACGTTGTAGAGGCCGCGGTTGCGCCAGCGGAACGACGATTGCGAGGCGAAGAAGACGATCCACGAGACGATGACCCAGATGATGACGAGCCACTCGATGAAGTAGAGGATGTACAGCACGACCTCGACGAAGGGACCGAGCCACTTCATCCTCGGCTCCCGAAGATGGCGCGGCCGACGCGGACGATCGTCGCCCCCTCTTCAATCGCGGCTTCGAAGTCTTCGCTCATCCCCATCGAGAGCTGCTCCACGCCGGCCTCGTCGCGCAGCGCGCGCAGCTCGCGAAAGTATCGCCGCGTCTCCTCCGCTGTGCCAAGCGGCGGGATGGCCATGAGGCCGCGCAGGTCGATGCCATCGATCCCGCGCAGCGCCCGAGCCAGCGCCGGCACCTCGGCCGTCGCGGCGCCGCTCTTCTGCTCTTCGTTGCCGATGTTCACCTGCAGCAGGATCTCCTGCCGCTTTCCTGCCGCCTCGGCCGCGCGGGCGATTTTCTGCGCGAGCTCGACGGAGTCGACGGTCTGAATCACGTCGAAGAGCCGCACCGCGTCCTTGGCCTTGTTCGACTGCAGGTGCCCAATGAGATGCCACCGCGCGCTCCCGTGCACGAGCGGCTTCTTGTCGCGCGCTTCCTGCACGCGGTTCTCGCCGATGTCCGCGATGCCCGCGGCGATGGCCTCCTCGACGAAATCGGCGGGGAAGACTTTCGTGACGGCGATGAGCGTCACCTCGGACGCGTCGCGCCCGGCGCGCGCGCACGCCGCGGCGATCCGCGCGCGCACGTCGGCGACGTTGTCACGAATCGACACGGCGTCGCTCCACCCACCGCCCGTCCGCCCGGTCCACGGCCAGATTCGCCAGCCGGTCGGCGTCCTTGTTCCCGGCGCGCAGCGTGTGCTTGATCGAGAAGCGGCGGAACTCGCGGGTCAGTCGCATCGCTTTATTGAACAGCGGAATGAGGTTCGGGTGCTTCACCCGGTACTGCCCGTTGATCTGATTCACGAGCAGGAGCGAGTCGGACACGACGTCGATCTCCGTGGCTCCTTCCTGCTTGGCGATCAGCAGCGCTTCGATGAGGCCCGTGTACTCGGCGACGTTGTTCGTCGTCGTGCCGAGGTAGCCGCAGAGCTCGATGATGTCGCCGCGGTCCGTGCGCATGAAGACGCCGAAGCCGGCCGGTCCGGGATTGCCGCGCGACGCGCCGTCGACGAAGGCCGTCACTTTCAGGATTGCGGCGTCTCCACGTAGAGAATGCGGTGGCAGCCTTCGCAGTGCACCAGCTCCCCGCGCTTGAGCTGCTGCGCGACTTGCGGCCGCACGCGCGTGCGGCAGGCGCTGCACGATTCGTTCGCCACGAGCGTGACGGCGATTTTCTGGCGCTGGTTGTAGATGCGGTAGAACTCGACCTTGACGCGCGGCGGGAGCTGCGACTCGATGGCCGCGGCGCGCTCGCGGAGCTGCGAGGCCTCCTGCTGCAACTGCCCGAGCGACGACTGCCAGGTCTCGTGCGCGGCGTCCCAGCGCGACTTGAGATCGGCGCTGCCGCCGCGGCGCTCGTCGAGCTGTTTCTGCAGCGTCTCCACTTCGCTCATGGCCTTGAGCTCCGCATCCTCGAGCTCCTTGACGTGCTTGCGCGCGGCGTCGATCTCCTTCCACGCCGCGGCGTATTGCTGCTGATTCTTCACCTGCATGAGCTGCCCCTGGTATTTCTTGAGCAGCTCCTGCTGATCGGCGAGCTCGCCGTCGACGCGGCGGCGCTCCTTCGACGACGCTTCGATCTGTTGATCGAGCGCCGTCATCTCATCGTTGGCCGCCTGCCACTCGCGGTCGATGGCCGCGAAGGCTTCGGGCTTGGTGGTCAGTTGCTTTTCACGATCGTTGAGCTGTGTGAGAACCGTCTGCAACTCCCAGAGTTTCTCGACGTCGTGTGTCAACGAGCGGGCCCTCCATGAACGAAAAAGGCGTTCCGCGGAGGGAACGCCTGTGTCGAATCGATTTCTGTCTGTCGCTTCAAATCAGTCATATCGCTGGCCGCCGCTCCTAGTGGGTCCACCAGGATTCGAACCTGGGACCTGCCGGTTATGAGCCGGTAGCTCTAACCGCTGAGCTATGGACCCGGGCGCGCGATTCTATCGTATCTCCACGTGATCGCCCACACGCATCGCGTAGCGCGTGGCCACGATCTTCCCGGTGGCCGTATGCGCCTCGGTGGTGAGGATGCCGATCTCGCCCAGGATTTGCGGCGGCTGCGTCGGGTTGAGGCTCTCGCGCCATACGGTGAGGAAGTCGCCCGGGTTGAGCTGATCCTCGCGGCCGAGGTTGATCTCGACGAGGATGCCGGAAGCGAGCGCGTCCTGCCACCCGCCCTGGGCGTTGACGATGAAGCCGTTCACCCGGCCCGTGCGCGGCTCGCAGAAGCCCGGCAGCTCGGGGATGCGCGCCAGCGGGATCGGGAGCTGCGGCAGCGGCTTGAGTTTGTCGCCGACGTTGATGACGTCGCACGACGAGACGATGATGGCGCACGAGCGGCGCTCGTCGGCGCGGATGATGCGGATCTGGCCGGTGAAATCGTAGTGCTGGCCGATGACTTCCTTCGACCGCGGATGCGTGACGATCTCCGCGGGCCGCACGACGAGGTACGTCTCGCCGGCGACGATGCCGGTGGCGGTGCCGCCGTCGACGAAGAGAAGGTCGCCGTCGGTGCCGCCGATCTGCTGCTGCTTGCTGCCGGCGTCGTAGAACAGCTCGACATCCTCGAACGAGGCGACGGAGTTCGGCAGCGGCTCGTTGGGCGTGCCGAGGTAGCCGTAGCAGTAGAGATCGGCGTCGGCGCCTAAGGGCACGGGCCCGGTGCCCGGCCTGCCGCTCGAGCCGGTGCCGGTAATGCCCCCGGGCTGCGCCGGCTGCGGCGTGCCCATGCCGCCGGTCAGCGTCTGCGAGCCGGAGGCGGCGCCGGGCGTCGAGCCCGCGGCGGCCTGCTGCGCGACCTCATTCTCGACGAGCAGCACGTCACCGGGATAAATCCAGTGCGAGTCGGTGACCCAGGTGTTCGCTTCCCAAAGCTGCGGCCAGAGATAGGCGTTGTTGTAGAGCTGCTGAGCGAGCGTCCAGAGCGTGTCGCCGCGCTTGATGGTGTACGTCTTGGAGCCCGGCGGATACGTGGCCGGATCGGGAGGGTTGTACGCCGTCCAGTGATCGCCGACGCGATGCAGCTCGCGCGGCGGATGCGACGATGCCGATGCCTTCGCGCCGAACACCGGAAGCGCGACAACGAACAGGAGAATGGGGGCCGCCCAACGCACACTGACCATCTGTCCCCTCCCTGAGGCTGTCAGAGACCCCTTAAAATTAGCACAAGTTCGGAGGCAGAGCGCACATGGGCCAGTCGGCATCGGAGCTGATCGACAAAAAAATCGCCGATCTCGCGGATTGGCGCGGGGAGACGTTGAGCCGGATGCGCCGCCTGATCAAGGAGGCGGACCCGGACGTCGTGGAGGAGTGGAAGTGGGATAACCCCGTCTGGTCGCACGACGGGATTCTCTGTACGGGGGAGTCGTACAAGTCGGTGGTGAAGCTGACCTTCCTCAAAGGCGCCTCGGTGAAGGATCCGAAGAAGCTCTTCAACTCGAGCCTTCAGGGGAACACGAGGCGCGCGATCGACATCCGCGAAGGGGAAGAGATCGACGCGGCCGCGTTCAAGGCGCTGATTCGGGCGGCGGTGGCGCTCAACGAAGGGAAGTAGGGCCCCTCACCCGGCGTTCGGCCACCCTCTCCCCGCTGGCGCGGGGCGAGGGACCTGGGGGAAGGGCCTTCGCCCCGCTTGCGGGGAGAAGGTGGCGCGCAGCGCCGGATGAGGGGCCGCGACCTTTACCGCAGCGCCATCACCCCTTCCGGCGCCGCCTCGGCGGCGCTCGGCAGCGGCTGCGCGTCGTACTTCTTCTTCCGCGTCATCACCTTCTTCACGTACGAGCGGGTCTCGCGGAACGGCGGCACGCCGTTGTAGCGGCGGACGTTCCCCTCGCCGGCGTTGTAGGCGGCGATGGCTTTGTTCAAGTTGCCGTCGAAGCGCTTCTGCAAGTACTTGAGGTACTTCACGCCGGCGTCGATGTTCTGATCGGGATCGTTGAGGTTGCGCGCCCCCATCCAGCGGCCGGTCTTCGGCATCAGTTGCATCAGACCCCGCGCGCCGACGCGCGAGCGCGCCTGCGGGTGAAAGCGCGACTCGGTCTCGATCACCGCCGCCACGAGCGCGGGATCGACGTCGTACTTCTGCGCCTTCTCGTGAATGATGTCGCCGAACGGCACGGCGTTGGCGAAGAACTGCTTCTGAATGACGTCGTGAATCTTCCCCATCTCCCGGCGGAACATGCCCGGTTGTCCGCTCGGCGCGGGCTGACCCGTCTCCACCGGGAGCCAGTGATCGTCGAAGAGCGCGATCTGGCGCGAGACGAAGCTGTCAGGCATCACGCGCGACAGTTTGAAGAGCGAGTTCGCCGCGAAGCCGTCATCGACTTTCGCCACGACTTCGGCACGCTTCCCCTCCTCCTGCTTCACGACACGGACGGCGTCGAGGTCCTTGCGGACGAGGAAGTGGACGTCGTGCATCACCTCGCCGACGCCGCCGATGGAGAGCGCAGCGCCGAGGCCGAGGGTTGCCAAGGTGGTCTGCCGGACTTTGGGGAAGGATGATTTCTTCATTGGGCTCCGATCAGTTATTTGGCGGCTGAACGGAACTCGAAACGCCCTTGGGAGGGGGCGTATTGCTGATGAGCCTTATTCCCCGAACACTTCGGCCACAAATCGTTCGATACGAGTACCTTGCAGCCGCCACGCCGCGGGCGAAAGTCCGGCTTTGACGCACGTCTGCGCGAGGAACGTTTCCCTTTCCCACCCGTATTCAGTGGCGACCTGAGGCAGTAGCAGCCCCGCCTGACGGCCTCGGCTGACGATCAAACCGTCGCGGCCGACCATGATCTCGCCGGGATCCGTGACCACTTCGAGCGGGCCCATGACCGAGATCTCGATCTCCAGGTGCGGCAGTTCCTCCGGTTGCACGGGCATGAAACGGGAGTCGCGGAAGGCGGCGGAGATCGCGCTCGACGTCACCGCCTGATAGAGCGGATGCACGGCGTGGATCGAGCCGATGCAGCCGCGCAACTCGCCGCTACCCGTCCGCAGCGTCACGAACGCGCCGGCGGGGCGGCGAAGGTCGTCGTCGAATTCGCCGGCGTCCCACCTCGCCGCGCGGCCGGCGTGCGCGACCTCGATAGCCTCACGCGCGATCCGGAGAAGTCGTTGTCTCTGCGTGTCGTTGAGCACGATAGATGAGCATGAGATTCCGGGTGTAAACGATCAGCCCGAAAACTTGCGGGATGATGAACACCGGGTCTTTTTTGTGAATTGCGTAGGCCAGCGTGACGGCGCCGCCGAGGATCGAGAGCCACCAGAAGACGAGCGGGATGTGGGACTCGCGGCGGCGCTCCGAGGCGATCCACTGCACGAGGAAGCGCGCGCCGAAGATGGCCTGCCCTAGAAAGCCGAAGGCGAGCCAAAGCGCATTGAGACTCACAGCTCGTCCTTCACTTTGTAGGTGAGGAGGCGCTTTCCCATCCAGCGGACGGCGAAGCAGTCGGCGAGCCCTCGGAAGGCGCGGTTCATGGCGCCGTACTTCGACGTGCCGTACTGGCGCGGGCGGTGGTTGACCGGCATCTCGATGACTTTGAAGCCGTGCATGCGCACGAGCGTCGGGAGGAAGCGGTGCATGCCGGTGTAGAGGCGCACCGGCTCGATGGCGGCGCGGCGGGCGAGCTTGAGCGAGCAACCGGTGTCGGTGATCCGGTCGCGAGTGATCCAATTGCGCACGCCGTTGCCGATGCGCGACTGGACTTTGCGCGCCCACGTGTCCTGGCGGTTCACGCGGACGCCGATGACCATGTCGGCGCCGCTCTCCTCGAGCTTGCGCAGCATCGGCGGGATATCGGCGGGGTCGTTCTGCAGGTCGGCGTCGAGGGAGACGACGTAGGTGCCGCGGGCGGCGCGCCAGCCGGCGTCGAGCGCGGCGGTCTGTCCGGAGTTTTTCTCGAAGGTGATGATGCGCAGGGTCGGATGCTTGGCCTTCTCCGCGCGCAGGACCTCGAGGCTGCGGTCGCGCGAGCCGTCGTCGACGGCGATGAGCTCGTACGACCACGGGGTGCCGGCCATCGCCTTCGCGATCTCGTCGAGAAGGATGGGGATGTTCTCTTCCTCGTTGTAGACGGGGAAGACGACGGAGAGGTCCATTTATCGCGGGAGTGTAACCGAGAAGGCGCGCTCGAAATTTGACGTCGTCTGCGCGGCCACGTCTTCGATTGTCGCGTCCCAAAGTTGTGCCAGCAACTCCGCGATTTTGACCACGTACGCCGGCTCGTTGTCGCGCCCGCGGAACGGCACCGGCGCGAGGTAGGGCGTGTCGGTCTCGATAAGGACGCGGTCGCGCGGGAGGGCTTTGGCGACGTCGCGCAGCGGTTGCGCGGTGCGGAAGGTCACGATGCCGGAGAAGGAGATGTAGTAGCCGCGGTCGATGAGCGTTTTCGCCACGTCGAGCGACTCGGTGAAGGAGTGGAGGATGCCGGGACCGTCCTTGAGCATCGCCACCATGTCGTCCGTCGACTCGCGGTTGTGGATGATGATCGGCTTGCCGAGCCGCCGGGCCAGGTCGATGTGCCGCTCCAGCACGGCGCGCTGCGTCTCGCGCGGCGAGTGCATGTAGTGGTAGTCGAGGCCCGCTTCTCCGATGGCAACGACCTTCTCGTCGCGCGCGAGGCGTTCGATCTCGGCGAAGGCCGCGTCGTCGCAGTCCTTCGCCTCGTGCGGATGGAACCCGACCGCCGCCCAGACATCGTCGTGCCGCCGCGCGACGTCGATGGCCTTCGCGGCGTCATCGAGCTTCGTGCCGGGAACGACGAAGCCGCGCACGCCCTGCGCGCGCGCACGGGCGAGGGCCGCGTCGGCGTCGGACATCGTGAGGTGGCAGTGGGAATCCGTGAACATAGTCCTGAGTCCTGAGTCCTGGGTCCTGAGTCCTGGGTTGCCTCACTCAGGACGCAGGACTCAGGACTCAGGACTTCTCGATGATCATCGCTAGACCCATGCCTCCACTAATACAGAGCGTTGCAAGCCCATACCGCGCGTCGCGCGCCCGCATCGCGTGCGCCAGCGTCGTCACGATGCGCGCGCCGGTGGCACCGATCGGATGGCCGAGGGCGATCGCGCCGCCGTTCACGTTGAGCTTCGCCGGGTCGAAGTGCAGCTCGCGGTCGCATGCCAGCACCTGGGCGGCGAAGGCTTCGTTCAGTTCGACGAGGTCGACGTCGTCGAGCGTCATGCCGACGTCGTCGAGGAGCTTGCGCGTCGCCGGTACGGGGCCGATGCCCATGATCTTCGGGTCCACGCCGGCCTGCGCGTAGCCGACGATCCTCGCCATCGGCTTGAGGCCGTGCGTCCGCAATGCTTCCTCCGAGACGACGAGCATCGACGATGCGCCGTCGGTGATCCCCGAGGAGTTGCCGGCGTGCACCGTCCCGTTCTTGCGGAACACCGGCGGGAGCTTCGCCAGCGAGCCGAGGTCCGTGTCGAAGCGCGGGTGCTCGTCGCGTTGCAATTTGTCCAGCGGCACGATCTCCGCGCCGAAGTTCGCGCGGGACGCCTTCCGCTGCGACTCCATGGCGAAGCGGTCTTGCTCCTCGCGCGTGATGCCGTAGCGCTCCGCGAGCGTCTCCGCCGTCGCCCCCATCATCTCGTCGGCGAGCGGGCAGAGGAAGCCGTCACGCGACATGCCGTCGACGAGCTCCGCGTCGCCCATGCGGTAGCCCCAGCGCGCGCGCGGCAAGAGGTACGGCGTGTTCGACATCGACTCCGTGCCGCCGGCGAGCACGACGCCGGCTGCGCCGAGGCGGATCTGGTCGGCGGCGTTCATGATCGCGCGCAGGCCGGAGCCGCAGGCTTGATTCACCGTGTACGCCGGCACTTCGTGGCGCAGGCCGCTCTTGATCGCCACCTGCCGCGCCACGTTCGGGCCGACGCCGGCCTGGCGCGCGCAGCCGAAGACCACTTCGTCGACGGCGGCGGGGTCGATGGCGCTCCGCTCGAGCGTCGCCCGCGCGCTGGCGGTGCCGAGCTCCGGCGCCGTCATCGACTTGAGACTCCCGCCGAACTTCCCGATCGGCGTCCGCACCGCGGCGGCGAGATAAATCGTTTCCCTCAGCTTTGGCATAGCTTCCTGACGGTGTCGTGGTACGTCCCCACCGCGTCCAACAAATCCTTCTTCCCGATCTTCTCGTCCGGGCCGTGCGCGTCCATGATCGATCCCGGGCCGAAGAGCAGCGGCTTGCCAAGCGCGGTGAGCCACGGCACGTCGGTGTTGAACGCGACGACGGTGGAGGGCATGCCCTCCGGCACGGTCATGAACTGCGGGCCGTTGCCGCGCGAGAGCGTGACGCGCCCGCCGTGCTTCTGGACGAGCGCCGTCACTTGCGCGAGCACCGCCTCCGGATCGCCAACGGTGCGGAACATCCACTGGCACTCCGCGGAGCCGGCGATGATGTTCGCTTTCTCGCCGCCGCGTACGACGCCGGCGTTCGCCGTTCCTCTGCCGAGGATCTCGTGCTCGCCCCAGCTCGTGGCGTTGATCTCGGCGATCGCCGCGACCATCTTGTTGATGGCGGAGTCGCCACGCTCCGGATACGCGGAGTGTCCAGCCTTGCCGTCGAACTCCGCGAAGACGGTCAGCGCCCCTTTCGAGGCCCGCGCGAACGTCGACTCCGTCGGCTCGCCGACGACGACGTACTCCGAGCCGAGCTCTTTGAACGCGACATTCGCCGACTTCGCGCCGACCGAGTCCGTCTCCTCGCCGACTACGAAGAGAAACGCGAAGTCGTCGAAGCCGCCCGCGCGCAACCGCTCCCCCGCCCCGATCATCGCGGCAATGACGCCTTTCGTATCGCACGCCCCCCGCCCGTACAGGAACTCCTCATCCTCCGAGCACGCGAACCACGGCGGCACAGTGTCGAGGTGCGAGTTGAGCACGACGCGCGGCCGCCCTCCGGCCGCGGCGAAGACGTTGAAGCGGCCGGCCGCCGCTTCCTGAATGCGGCACGAGTAGCCGAGCGCGGTCAACGTTTCGTGAAGAAACGCCCCCATTTCCCCTTCCTGCTCGGTCGGAGAGGCGATGTCGATGAGGCGCCGAGCCAGGGCGAGAGGGTCGAACATTTGCGGCGTGGTAGAGTATGGCAAGTTCGGTGCAACCGCAGTAGTGACTCTCCGGCGAGGGCGCACGTGATCGAAATCAAACAGCTGTGCAGACAGACGACCCCTGCCTATCCGCTCGACCCCGCGAACCTCGAGTTCGGCCGCCAATGCACATCGAATTTCTTCATCTGCGAGTACAAAAACGGCTGCTGGGGTGAGCCGCGCATCGAAGAGCTGCACAACCTCTCGATGCACCCGGCATCGAACGTGTTCCACTACGCGCAGGCGATCTTCGAGGGCCTGAAGGCCTATCGCCAGCCGGAAGACCGCGTCGTCCTCTTCCGCCCGGAGATGAACGCCGCGCGCTTCGCGCACTCGGCGAAGCGGATGGGGATGCCGCCGGTCGACGAAGAGCTGTTCCTCGAAGCCGTCAGACGCCTGGTCGACATGGAGCGCAACTGGGCCCCGGAGCCGCCGGGCTCGCTCTACATCCGCCCGACGATGATCGGCAGCGAAGCAGGCCTCGGCGTCCGCAGCTCCACGGAGTTTCTCTTCTACATCATCACCCTGCCGTCCGGCACGTACTTCAAAGGGATGGAGCCGGGCACCGGCACGGTGCGCGTGTGGGTGGCCGAGTCGACGTCGCGCGCCGCACCGGGCGGCACCGGGGGCGTGAAGGCGGCCGCGAATTACGCGGTGACGCTCAAGACGATCACCGACGCGAAGGCGAAGGGCTGCAGCCAGGTGCTGTTCCTCGACGCCGTGCGCCGTCATCGCGTCGAAGAGCTCGGCGGCATGAACGTGTTTTTCGTGCGCAACGGCGAGCTGATCACGCCGAAGCTGAGCGGGACGATTCTCCCCGGCGTGACTCGCGACAGTCTCCTCGATCTCGCCCGCGACCTCGGCATCCGCGCCACGGAGACCGACATCGACATCTACGAAGTCGCCGACCAGGTCCGCTCCGGCGACGTGACCGAGGCCTTCGCGGCCGGGACGGCGGCGACGGTCGTCGGCATCCGCGAGCTGCTGTTCGAGAGCGGCGAGTCGGTCGCGATCGGCGACGGCGAGGTCGGGACGATCACGAAGCGCCTCTTCGACGAGATCACCGGGATCCAGTTCGGGACGATTCCGGACCGCCACGGCTGGACGACGGACGTCGCGACGGCCGTTGCGGCGAAGTGATCTGGAGAGCGGCGGCATGGCCGCCGCACTCCACAGTTACGGCTTCCGCCAGCGCGGGCGCAGCGGCGGCCTCGGCTCCTCGCCGAACTCGCGCTTGAAGCGCTCGAGGTCGGGATCGCCGGGCCAGCGGCGCTCGATCTCGTTCGCCACTTTGCGCCATTCGAAGCGGTTGCGGTTCGCGACGGCCATGCCGAGGCGGACGAAGTGGCGCTCGCGGAAGTCGAGGTGCTCCTTGTCGAGCCATGCGGCTTCGTACTCCGTGCGCGCCCGGTCGAAATCGCGGGCGAAGAGCGCGTCCTGCCCGCGGCGGTAGTGCTCATGCGCGTCGGGGGTGGCGGGGGCGGGCGTGGGGGCGGG